>NZ_JBGSRV010000004.1:0-148054 GCF_041737375.1 Vampirovibrio sp. | reverse complement strand
CAAAGCCCTATTGACCGGTCTAGGATTCAGCGCCCGCCAAGCTGGAAGCCATATCACTTTCGCCAAGGGAGCCAGCCGGATCACCATTCCCGCCGCTTCTCAGGTAAAGCCGGTATATCTCCACCAGCTTTGCGAAATCCTCAGGGGGTTGGGTCATTAGACCCTCCCCCACCTCAAAGGCTAAAAGGAGCAGCGCATGTCAAACAGTAATGAAAAAAATCTAGAGTATTATCTGGCTTTACCCTGGTCGTTCAGCATTGAGAAAAAAAATGATGCTGGGGAATACTACTTTGCCAGGGTCAACGAGCTGAAATGTTTTACTCATGGTCAAACGGCTGACGAGGCCATGAAGAACATTATGGAGGCGCTACAGCTTCACATTGAAGCCTCTATTGAAGATGGGACGCCTATTCAGGAGCCTCCCAAGCCTGAAGAATTCAAAGGCCAAATCGCCTACCGCACAAAGCCTGAGAAACACTATCAGATAGCAAAAGAAGCCAATCGCCGGAATATATCGATTAACAAACTGATTGATCAGGCGGTTGACTCGGTAATATCTGCTTAACTAAAAGCCCCCGGTTCGCTGGGGGCTTTTTTAATTTGTAAAGATTTAGGCCACCATGTGATTGAAAATTGATGTGATGAGCCCAGATTGATTTACAAAAACAGTTCTCACCTCGTTGCGCTTGTACCACCAAAAAGCTCACTATTAATAGTGAGCTTTTTTATTGGGTAAGTGCCCTGTTTATTCAACCGCTGACATTGGGCAAAAGTGAAACGTCATTGTTCAGTCAAGCCAGAGTAGCGGAGCGATGTAGCCTTTTCAGGGCGTTAAAAGTCTTACGGTTGAACGGTTTCCAATGTTGGGCAGCGCTCAATACTTTTCTATGGAAAGGTTACGGTGGATGGATGCCGACAGTCTACGATAACTTAAAGGGGAAAGGGGGTTGGAAGCGGTCATCGTGAATCTACTGGGGCAGGCCTCAGTTCAATATCGTTACCAGGCAGTCGTGCCGTGGAATCTTTTCACATTCGGGGTTAATGGAGCATTGACTGGTTTCTAGGATACAATTAACTGCTCAAATTTATCTCTTAAATCTTCAGCGTTAAAGGGTTTTACCAGGTAGTTGTTGGCGCCTGCCTGAATGGCTTTAACTACATTCGTTTTTTCGCCTTCAGTGGTCACCATTAATATGGGCGTTTTATTGCCGCTTTCTCGAATGGCAATCACCGCATCAATGCCAAGCATATTGGGCATATTCCAGTCCATTAAAATAATATTGTACTGTTCTTTGCTGGCCAGGCTAACAGCCTCTACTCCATCTTCAGCCTGAGTGATATTTTCTTCCTTAATGTTCAACCCCTTTAGGATTCCAATAATCACTTTTCTCATAATTGCGGAATCGTCAACGACGAGAACTTTCAATTCGTGATTCACCGTCATTCTCCTTTTAATTAAATTTAAATGAAACCTGGATAGAAAACTGTTGTTGTTCGGCTTCAAAAATGACCAGCAAGTAAGGACATTTTTTGGGTCTGGTATAGATCTCATGCCCACTTCCTTGAATGATACTGGGTAATGAGAGAGTGTAGGTTGAGCCACTTTGTTTTGAAAGCGCTGTTTTGGTGTTGCCTGATATCATATTTACCAATTCACCAATGCCGTCACACCGATCTTCAGAGGACACCTGTTCTGGGCTGACGCCCAATAGTTTGCTGACCACAATGCTGGCAAGACTCAATGGGAAAGACAGTGCGATCATGCCTTCGCCACCCTCGCCCATAATGCCAATTACGGCAGAAATATCACCTGTTGGGGCATAATCGGGCTGTGGCTTTATTTGCTGAACCGTGGCTGTGCAGTTAGCCATGGTGCTTAAAATGCTTTGGGTGGATTCAATAATGGCGTTGACCAGATTGGCATCTAATGCGTTTTTCTCAGTGGTGCTGCTCATGTCTGACAGTCCATTCCTTTCATTGATTAGTCGTTAAAATGTGGTGCCGATGCATTCTAGCATTCTGCTTGTCAGATCTTCTGGTGTAAAAGGCTTGGTCAGGTAGTGTTTTGCACCCATCTTAATCGCCTCTACAATGTTGTTTTTTTCCCCTTCGGTTGTGACCATCATTACCGGGATATTTTTAAATCGATCATCGGCTTTTAGCATTTTTAGGGTTGAAAATCCGTCCAGAACCGGCATGTTCCAGTCCAGCAAAATCAAGCCAACTTCCTGGTGCTGTTTAGATAATATGGCTAAGGCCTCAGCACCATCACCGGCTTCTAGAAAATCCAGTCCCAGCACTTCAACGCTACCGCGTATAATTTTTCGGACAATAGTTGAGTCATCAACCGACAATATTTTCAAGGCCATCTCCCTTTAGTTGATAAAATACACATTGCTTATATTCCAGTCGATTAAAGTCGTCGCTAAGGGCGTGTAATGACTCTGAAGCGCCCAGAATTAGGTACCCTCCCGGATTCAGGACTTGAGAAATTCTTCTGAATAAATCAATTTTAAATTCTACCGAAAAGTAAATGGCAACATTTCGAAGCAGGATTAAATCGAACGTGCCCAGGTGATTCAAAGACTTCATGAGGTTCACTTGCTGAAATTGAACCATTTCTTTAATTTGATTATTCAGGGTGTAAACCCTGCCATCCTGATTGAAATAGCTGTTGAGTAGGTCTTCTGGCATTCCTCGGGAAATGGATATTGAATCATATCGACCTGCTTTGGCCAGGAAAAGAACGGCACTGGAAATATCAGTTGCCAAAATGGAAAGGCCCCCGTTGAGCAGTTCAGTTCTTTTGCCATTCTTGGCAAATTCGTTCGCTTTTATGGCAATAGAGTAGGGCTCTTGCCCTGTGGAACAAGCTGCGGACCATACTCGAATCTGTTTTTTGGACCCGGCTCTTAGTTGTTCTGAAAAATGAGGGAACAAATGCTCATCCAAAGCAATGTAGGGTGAATTATCCCGAAACCAGAGTGTTTCGTTGGTGGTCATTGCGTCAATAATTTTATTTTTTAGCAATGGGTCGGCTTGAGTTTTATGGTAGAATTGAGTAAACGTGTCACAGTCTTGCTCTACCAACATTTTACTCAGTCTACTTTCCAGTAGATAGGCTTTCTCATCACCAATGGCAATGCCACACTCGCTTTCAATTAATTTTCTGAATAATTCAAATTCGATGTTAGTAATTGTTAAAGACATATCAGGGCTTTCCAACCTTAACTAGAGTAACAATACGTGTCGCCAATTGATCCAAAGGTATTACCTCATCTGCCAGGTTTAGTTCTGCCACTGCTTTTGGCATCCCATAGACCACACAGGTTTCTTCACTTTGAATGAGTGAATGGCACCCTGTTTGTTTCATGAATTTGACACCCAGCGCTCCGTCACTACCCATGCCGGTCATGACCAATGACAGTACAGAATCTCCATAGGCGGCTGCTACTGATCTGAATAGAACATCCACAGACGGTCTACAGCTATTTTCAGACGGATCTTCTGTTAAAACAATTTTTACCTCAGTTTTTTCTCTGACCACAGTCATGTGTTTGCCCCCAGGGGCTATATAAGCAGTGCCTGAAACCACTGCCTCTGACTGTACTGCTTCTTTAACCTGCATTTTTGATTTTTTATCCAGACTTTTGGCGAGTGATTCTGTGAATACAGGTGGCATGTGCTGCACAATTAAAATTGGAATGCCAAGGTCTTCTGGTAATTTTGGCACTAGTTCTGTTAGCGCATTCGGCCCGCCTGTGGATATTCCAATTACTAACACGTCAAACCGCTTTACTGTGGTTTGCAGGTTTGGATTGATGATTGACCTGGAGGGCGATGAAGGCGTAAGGCTTGATGTTTTTACAACACTGGTTGAGTGCCTGGGTTTTTCAATCAAATCACGTCGGTAAAGAAAATGCCGAATAACCGGTTGTAGTTTTTTAAGCAACTCTTCCTTACTGTGGCTGATGGTGCCTTCATCAGGCTTGGGTATAAAGTCCAGTGCGCCAAGCTGAAGGGCGATGATGGTGCTATCGGCACTGCCTTTATTGGTGCCACTAACCATGATCACGCCAATATCCGGGTAATCTTTTCGCAATACTGCCAATGTTTCCAGGCCATTCATTTCAGGCATTTCTATATCAAGCAAAATTAAATCAACCGCGGTGGTGTTTAACTTCACTAAGGCCTGTTTGCCGTTGATTGCGGTTTCTACCACTTGTGTTTCAGGAATGTCTTCTAATACGGTACGCAAAATACTTCGGTAAGTCACCGTATCATCAACAATCATCACTTTGAGCGTTTGGCTCATGAGAATGCTACTTGTCTTAAAAGTTTTTCTACGGAAAGAATGGCAACCAGCTTGTTGTCCTGCTTGATTACACCACTTAGGAACTGACCATCGACTTTCCCCAGGTTGGCAGGAGGAAATTCAATATCCTCTTCGGAGACAATCAACACATCCTGAATATCATCGACCAGAAAGCCAACTTTATCGGGTGCTGTGACCAGTTCGTTGTTGATGTTTTGTAGTTCTTGATCTGTTTTTAGGATGATATTGTGCGAACGCTCTGACAGTTGCGTATCTTTTAAGCCCAGTCGTTTGTTTAAGTCCAGAATCGTCACGATTTGTCCACGAAGGTTCAATAAGCCTCTGATATAGTCAGCCGCATGGGGAATGGGGGTCATTTCTAACTGCCGGTTTATTTCCCGAATCAGCAGAATTTCTATACCATAATGCTGTTCGTTTAATAGGAAAGTTGCAAAGGATCGGCTGGCCATTCTGCGCTCCTGTCTTCTTTATAGGATAGTCCGGCAGCGCTTAGCAGCCCTTCGGAACTAAGTACCAGGGTAATGTGTTCATTAATAACCGCTGAGCCCAGCACACCTGGATGCTTTATGGAGCCATCTTTCTCCACGGCCACATCTACGGTGTCAATAATGCTGGATGCAATAATTCCCGCTTTGGAGTTTCCGCCTTTTGGAATGATTAGATAAACCTCTTCCAGGCTTTCCTGGATAGGGCTCACTGGCAAATGCTCGTCTAAAAACAGGAGCTTCATGCTTAAGCCTTTGTAGGGAAGAAATCTTTGGTTTCCCAGTTTCTCAACACTGGAGAGCTTTATTTTTTCCAGCCTCAGTATTGATTCCAGTGAAATGGCAAAAATCTCTCCAGGGGCGCAATGGAAAAGCAGGCTTGATTTCTTTTCACCTTGTAGGGTTTGACTATTGGCCAGTTTAGAGCTTAAATTTCTTTTTTCTTCTTCAGCGGCCACTTCTCCAAAAGAAAGGCCCACCATGCCAATGAGTCCGCCAACATCCAGAATCATGGCCACTCGACCATCTCCCATAATGGTTGCACCTGAAAAGCATTTGCAGCTTTTCAAAAACTGGGAGAGGGGCTTGACCACAATTTCTTCTATATCTTTAATTTCATCTACAATTAAGCCATATTCTCGATTGCCAGATTTTAATACCAAAATGTTGTAATCACCCTGGGGATTTATGCGTCGCTCTGGAATGAACGCCGGAGTGGTTGATTCCAGTCGTTGATCATGAATTGTTTCGCGCTCATCAACTTTTAATAGCTGGCTTTGGGGATCCAGGTAATATTTTTCAAGTCCCAATACGTCGCTAAGTCTGATCAATGGCAGTAGTTTACCCCGCAGTCTTAATACCGATGCCGATCCCACCTTTTCAATGCGTGAACTGATTTGAGCGGTGGTAACACAGACCAGTTCTACAAGGTTGATTTGGGGGACTGCGAAAACCTGATCCGCGGTACTCACCACCAAGGATGGCACAATGGCAAGGGTCAAGGGCAATCTAAGCGTGATGGTGGTTCCTTTTCCTTTTTCGGTTTCAATGTTGATGCTGCCGCCAATTTGCTCAATATTGGTGCGCACCACGTCCATGCCAACGCCCCGACCGGAAACATCCGTTACTTTTTCCGCCGTTGAAAATCCGGGCGCGAAAATCAGGTTAACCTGTTCCTGAGGACTCAGTTGACGTAGGGTAGCTTCTGTTAAAAGCCCTTTTTCTAAAGCTTTTTGGGCAATGACTTCATGATCAATGCCAGCGCCATCATCAACCACTTCAATGTTCAAATGTCCGCTTTCCTGGTAAGCCCTTAAAAAGATACTGCCTTCTTTGGGTTTCCCATTTTTTTCACGAACATCCGGTTTTTCCAAAGCATGATCACAGCAATTTCGGATTAAGTGGGTTAGTGGATCGGATAAATTTTCTAAAATGGATTTGTCCAGTTCCACTTCTTCTCCGGTCATTTCCAATCCAATTTCCTTGTGGAGTTGCTTGGCCAGATCCCTTACTACGCGTGGAAATTTTCCAAATACACTGGAAATTGGCTGCATCCGGGTCTGCATAATATGCTCTTGCAAGTCGGATGTTACCAGGTCCACATTTTGAATAATATTGCCTAAATCCGAGTTGGACTGGTTGTGACTCTGGAAGGCGCGGGTTAATTGATTTCGAGCCAACACCAGTTCGCCCGCTAAATCCATGAGTCGATTTAAAAGTTCTACTTTTACCCGAATGCTTTCATTAGAGTCCACTGATCCGCCAGCGGTATTTTTCGGCTGTTTTTTCGGTGTCTCGGTGGTTGTCGTTTGTTTTTCATCGGATGCTTGAGCGGACTCTGTTGATTGGGTTTTAACTTCATTCGAAGCTTCTGTTCCGAACAGCTCGTTGACCTGCAGCCTGGAAATTTGTTCCGCCGGAATATCAAAAGCAATGGGCAGTAAGTCCAGTTCCAGAACGCTTGCGTACAAAAAACGAAGTGGCAGGGGAGAGCTTAGCGCCTCCGCCAGGCTTGGTATTCCTGAAATGTCCAGCATGGTATCCAGAACAATACCGACCCCTAGCAGGGTGTCCATAAACTGTAATGGGTTGCGATCTTTCCGGGAGAGATCGCCATCCATGAAAACCTTCAGCGAATATAGCGTTTGTCCGTTTCTCACCGCTGATTCTACGGCGATGCGGTCCGGGTTGAAATAGGACAGGGCTTCATCTTTTGGCGCGCCTTCTACGGTGCTGATTTGTACCGGCGCACTGGTGTTGGGGCCGCCATGAATAACGTTCTCAAGTTGATCAACCAGATCCTGATAGACCACTTGTTCGCTGGCTTGTATGTCATCCAGCATGCTGCGTAGCCGATCGACACCTAGTAGCAACGGGTCCATCACCAACGGGCTGGGCAACAGTTTTCCGTCACGCACAAGCATTAACACGTTTTCCATGCAGTGGCCCAGAGACTTGACCGCTTCTAGTCCAAAGAAGCCAGCAGCCCCTTTAATACTGTGAATGGCCCGGAATACACGGTTAATGATATCGGCATCGGTTTCGGCGCCGTCTCGCTCCATAACCAGCAAATCCGGCTCAATCGATAACAGGTGTTCTCGGCTTTCAATTACAAATTCCAGCAGTAACGATTCATCGTTCAAGCTACTTGCCACTTGCGACCTCCCGAATTTCCATTAGCTGCTCCATCTTGCAAAGCTGAAGCACTTTATAAACGCTGGGGTGAGCCACATCCAGGCTAAAGTTTAAGCCTTTTTCCTGGCAGGTTTTATAAAGACCTGCCAGAATTTTGACGCCAATAGAATCCAGTAGTTCTACCTGAGTCATATCCAGCACCACGTTGTTGGCACTGATGTTTTGCAGGCTTTCCTGAAGTTTCTGGCACAGCGCTTCCGCAAAGGTGTGGCTAAAGTTTTCCTCGGCGATCAGTTTGAGGGTGTTGCCCTCTTCAACAGCAATAATGTTAGTACTTAAATCCTTCTACCAGTTCTTTCAGATCGACCGAGTTATCCGTAATTTTGCGAGAGGCAACCAGTGAATCATTGCTGCTCATGGCCGTTTTTTCAGCGGCGTTGGCCACGCTCAGGATACTTTTAGCGATGTCTGTACTTCCTTTCGCGGCATCATTTACAAAGCGACTGATTTCGTTGGTAGTGGCCGATTGTTCTTCAACCGCGCTGGCGATGACCACGTTGATCTGGTTAATTTCGCTCACAATTTCAGTGATTTCATTAATGGCCTGAATGGCCTGGGTGGTGTTGGTCTGAATTTCCTCAATCCGCATACGGATATCCTCAGTGGCTTCCGCCGATTGTTTGGCCAGCGCTTTAACCTCGTTGGCAACAACGGCGAAGCCTTTACCTGCTTCTCCCGCCGTGGCGGCTTCAATGGTTGCGTTCAGGGCCAGTAGATTGGTTTGAGAAGCGATGCCTTTAATCAGTTCTACAACGTTGCCCACTTCTTTGGCGGATTTGGCCAAGTTATTGACGATGCCTTTGGTGACCTCCCCGGTTTTTTCAGCCTTCCCGGTCATGTTGGCAGCGTTGCTGGAGTTTTTGGAGATTTCCAGAATACTGGCGCTCATTTGCAGGGCTCCGTTTGCCACGGTTTGCAAGCTGGTACTGACCTGTTCGGCTGTGGCGGAAACCACTTTGGCTTCATTGGAGCTTTCTTCCGCGTTTTGTAAAATTTGCTGACTGAGGTTGGTCATGTTACCCGCCGATTCGGCAACCAGTCTGGATGTGCTATCAATATCGCCAATGCTTTTGCGCAAGTTGTTAAAAAACTTGGATAAGCCTTCTCCCATCTGTCCAATCGCATCGGAGCCGCTCACGTCTATCTCATGGGTAATGTCGCCCTGAGTGGCCGCATCCACAATGGTTAAAATACGAGCCACCTTGTCCTTCAGGTCTTGGGCTTGCATTTGTTCTTCTTCCATTTTTTTAATACGCTCTAAAGCGTTGGAAACCAGTCGGCCTACATTCCGCAGGGCTTTCATGCGGCTATCTGAAAGGGTTAAGGTTTTCATGGAGAAAAAATCCATGGTGCCAACCACTTCGTCCTGAACGATAATGGGGAAGCAGACCCCCGATTTTACGCCAGCGTTCTGGGCGCTTTCCCGTCTACAGCAATCGGTCAGTACGCCCAAATCTTCCACAAACATCAAGTCGCGCTCTTTCCAGGTACGCCCGCTGAAGCCCACGCCTTTTTGAAAGCTGGCCTCTGCCGTCACTTTGTGGAATTCAGGAGTGACTTTGCCGGAATCGATGACAAATCGTAGTACGTTTTCTTCAGGCTCAATTTTCCAATAGGAGCCATAAGCCCAGCCGAATTCTTCTTTAACGGTGTCCAATACAATTTTGGCTGCATCCTCAATGGAGGTGGCCTGACTGACCAGTTCCAGCACTTTATTGACCGCTGAGGCGTTGGAAGTGTCTTCTATTTGCTCCTGATTTTTTTGCAGGCGTTCAATGCTACTGGCTACCAGTCTGGAAATGCTTTTTAGCGCATTCAGGCGCTCTTCGGATAGGGTTAATGTTTTAAGGGAAAAGAAGTCCATAGTGCCAATCAGGTTGCCGTTGACATTAATGGGAAAGCACACCCCGGATTTCACCCCTGCTCGCTGAGCAATCGGCGCTCTTGCGCAGTCGGTGACTTCTCCCAAATCGGGTACAAAGGTCAAATCATTTGCAGCCCAGGTACGACCACTGAGGCCAACGCCTTTATTGAAAGAGGTATTTTGGGTGATTGCTCTGAATTCCTCGTTGACACTGCCGGATTCATACTGAAACTTCAAAGTGTTTGCTTTGGTATCCAGCGCCCAGAACGAGCCATAGGCCCAGCCAAAAGATTCACGGACGGTGGCCAGTACAACACTCAAAGCCTCTTCTGTACTTTGGGCGGCAGTCAGTTTTTCCAGCACCTGAATAACTGCGTTGGTGTTGGACCTTGCTTCTGCCAAATCCTGAACATAACTCAATCCTTGAGTATCGCCACCCAAGCTTTCCAAGGCGCTTTGAATGGTTTTGCTGTTTCCGTTTTTAGGGGTTGATCTGAGTCCAGTATCGGGATCCGTTTAAAAGTAGAGGGTTTTGTTTTAATGCCCTTGAAAGGAGTTCCCATGAAGATCACAAGATTTACGGAAGAGCAAATCATAGCGGCGATTCGTAGCCAGGTATCCGGTGAAAAGACAGTAGAACGGGTGAGTCGAGAGCTAGGGATCTCGGCGGCCACGTTCTTTAAGTGGAAGCAGAAGTATGGCGGGATGACCATTTCTGAAGCCAAACGCTTACGGACCTTGGAATCGGAGAATGCCCGGCTCAAGAAGCTACTGTCAGACCGCACCTTGGAGCTGGATGCGCTCCAGGATGTTTTAAAAAAGTATTAGGGCCTACTCGCCGCCGAATGATTCAACAGGCCCTGGTTCGAGACTGGGGCTTGTCGATTCGGTCCAGTTGCCGTCTGGCTGGAATTAGCCGCAGTCATTTAAATCAACCCAGACTCATTGAAGAGGATGCATTAAGAGCAGAAATCAAGCGACTGGCATACAAACACCCCCGCTTTGGTTATCGCCGCATCCACGCCCTTCTGAAAGCAGGCTGGAGAATCAATGTCAAACGAGTCCGACGGATTTGGCGCGAGGAAGGCCTACAAGTTAAAAAGAAACGCAGAAGACGGCGCAAGGGCTCTGGCGTGACTTTCCTGGTGCCTGAACAGGCGAAAGCACCCAATCATGTCTGGACGCTGGATTTCGTGCAAGACCGGCTTGGCAAAGGCACCGGGATTCGGTTGCTGACGGTACTGGACGAATTCACCCGAGAAAGCCTGTGTATTCGGGTAGAGCGACGTTTACGCTCAGAAGATGTCCGCTTAACCCTGGAGGTCTTGTTTAAAGACTATGGCATTCCCATGTATTTACGTTCTGACAATGGGTCTGAGTTTATTGCCCGCTGTTTACAAGGCTGGCTAGAAACTCAAGGCACCAAACCTTTATTTATTGAGCCTGGAAGCCCTTGGCAGAATGGGAAGTGCGAAAGCTTTAACGGCCGGTTTCGGGATGAATGCTTGAATCTGGAATGGTTCGACAGCCTGAAAGAAGCCCAGGTGGTCATTGAAGCCTGGCGGGACCATTACAACAACGAGCGTCCACACAGTGCCTTGAACTATTTGGCACCCCGCCAATTTATTCATCACTGGCGGCAAGAACAAAGTATACTCCGCCAAAGTGCGTAACTCTAAAATCGCTTAATTACCTGCCTGAAAGTAAGCAGGCAGGTTTTTCAATGCGAAGGTATGGTGTAGAAAAGCTATTCAAAACCCTAGGCGGGTTTCAAACAGCTTTTCTACACCGCATTTTTGATCTCGACGACGATATTTTGAGTGTATTTTTTGAAGGCATCCGCTGAATTGTGCTAACATTCTGAAACTCTAATTTTGAATGGTACCGGCCGTGGGTCTCAGTCAGGGTGGTGTTACTGGACTTAGGCATGAATCATTCTCCATTGATTATCATTTAACGATGTACAAAATTGATAAAAATGCGCTAGTTTTTATGAAATTGAAAAATAAATAGAAAGCACAGATAAAGGCAGGGCTGTTGCCTTTGCCTGAAGTTTGACCCACTCAAACAGCGTTCAGGAAATATTAGACAAGGACTCGTTGACTACGACGATGTATAGCGATGGAATACTGTTTACTTAACACTAAATGCAATCAAAAAAACTTCCTATCATTGAATAAGCTTGTAAGAAAAATCAATTGAATGACAGTATTTCCGGTTCCTGGAATTTACGACTATATCCACTATACGGGATTGGACATTATTCAATGATCCTCTAGTTAAAGGATCATTCAAAAGGACAAAATGCTCCTGTTTCAAGGGCTTTGCCTTATTACAGCTAATTTTTGATACTGGAGTGGAATTTTACTATTGTGGCGGAATGGGTTGTTACATTCAGGCTTCTGGTGTAGGTGGTAAGGCTGGGTTCATTTTGAATACTGGAAAAGCCGTGCGCTTGCAGTAACCCGTTGGTTTTCACTTCAAATTCAGCGCTTTCCAGCGGCCAGGCATTGTGTTTAATGGTGGCGGTATAAAGGTTTCCTTTGCCATCCGTGGTATAGAGTCGGTAACGCTCGGTAAGCCAGCTTTGTAGCACCGCTTTTGAGTGGAGTGCAAGTGGTTCTCTCGTGGGCTGGTAAACCGCTTCAAATTCAGCGGGGTTGCCGCGCTGGTCCATGCGCTTGCTTTGGTAATGGATGCTGGAGCCGTTTGAATTCTTTTCTTTGATAGCATTGACGTGAATCTCCGCGTTCAGATAATTCAAGTGGTAGCAAAAGCGGGCTGCTTCCACAGAGATGCGATGATTGGCATCCAGGCAAAAAAAGTAAACCCCGCCTTCATTGCGCTGAAACCGAGAGGCCGGTTTTACATAGGTGCGTAAATTTAGCTCATGAAATCGCCAGGGAATAGCCAGCCCCGGCAGCCAATAGGTTAATGAAAATGGCACCACGCTCAGCCAGGCCTGTCCTTCTTTTACATCGGGTACCAGTTCATTAGGCAGTTGCGCTTGAAGCACCTGTGGATCGATGGGGTAATGCAGAAATAATAAATCATCCCACCGCTGCTGCAGGTTAAACGGAAGGCGGATCATGAGGGTGCCTCGCTATGGTGCGTTGCGTGTAGTTTTTTACGAATTTCGGTTGCCTGATTTTGAATGGCGATCAACTCTTCTTCCTTGAGGCGGGATAGATTTTTGACCTGAAATCCCATGCGTGGATTCCGGCTCAGCTCTTCCCGATGCCGTGTTAAAAAATCCCAGTATAGCGTGGTAAATGGGCAGCCGGTTGGCCCCAGTTTTTCAGCCGGGTTGTACGGACAGGTTTGGCAGTAATTGCTCATGCGCTGAATATATTTGCCGGTGGCCACATAGGGCTTGGAAGCCATAATACCGCCATCTCCAAATTGAGACATTCCCAGTGTATTGGGCAATTCGACCCATTCAAGGGCATCTACATAAACCGCTAAATACCACTGGTGCAGCGCCTCCGGGTTTACGCCCAGCAATAGGGCAAACAGGCCGGTGACCATGAGGCGTTGAATATGATGGGCGTATCCATATTCCAGGGTTTGAGAAATAGCGGCCTTCATGCACACCATTTCGGTGTTGGCGTTCCAGTAAAAAGCGGGCAATGGCTGGTCGGCTTTCAGGTGGTTCAGCTTGATGTAATCTGGCATTTTGAGCCAGTAAACCCCTCTAACGTATTCTCGCCATCCTAAAATTTGTCGGATAAAACCTTCCACTGATTCCAGCGAGGCTCGGCCTTGTCGATAAGCCGCTTCCACCTGATGAATAACGCTCAGGGGATCCAGCAATTTCAGGTTCATGGCCGCTGATAAGCGGGAATGGTATAGATACGGCTTTTGTTGATCGTTTTGCAACCACATGGCATCCTGATAACGGCCAAAGTCGCTTAATCGGTGATGGATGAAATCATGTAGGGCTATCAGGGCTTGCTCAGCGGTAACCGGCCAGTCAAATGTCGCTAAATTGCCGGGATGATCTAAAAAAACACGCTCAACCAGGGTCAGTACTTCCTGAGTGATTGCATCGGGTGGAAATGGGATGGGATCTGGAATGTGATTGAGTGTGGTTTTGCTGAAAGGTTCTCTGTTGTCGCTGTCATAATTCCAGCGATCCCCTTCGGGTTTTCCGTTGTCCATCAAAATATTGTATTTTTGACGCATCCAGCGATAAAAAAACTCCATGCGGAGCTGTTTTTTCCCTTGGGCGTAAGCCTGAAATTCCGTTTGAGAACAGAGAAAATGGGTGTCCTCTAAAAAAGTGCAGGGAATGCGCTGATGGTTGCAGACCTGCAAAATGGCTTCCCTTACATTCCATTCACCGGGCTGTACAAGGGTTACTTCTTGAGGGCGAAATTCCATGCAATCCTGAGCCAATTGCCGGGAAAAGCTCCCTTGGTTTTTAGGATCTTCTAAAGCGGTGTAAAAAACGGGATAACCCTTGTCTTCTAAAGTTTGCCTAAAATGTCGCATGGCGCTTAAAAATAAAGCGATACGGGCTTTATGGCTCCAGACTTTGGTTGATTCTTCCGCCACTTCCGCCATCCATATTAAATCACTGGTTGGATCCAGTGTGTTGAGTGCGGGGTTGTTCAGTGTCAATTGATCGCCCAAGATAAGGACAAGCCGTCGGACTGTCATAGGAGGTTGAAGCTTTTCCATTGTTGACACCTGATAGTTAGAAAGAAGTGAGACACTTGACGCGGCATGGCTAGAAAAACCGGATGATCGTTTCAATTCAAAGCAAAGTGAATGGATGTAGATGAATGGAATGGATGTTGCGTTGCTCAAATTATGGCAGTTTTCGGTTTGAACCGCAACAGCGGGCACCGGCTGTTTTTCTTTGCCTTAAAACATACAGCAACCATGGGCGATAGTGGTAAACTGGCAACCAGAAAGGTGGCCTGTAGATGAGTGTCATTTTAATTATTGGCGCAACGGGTGGCATTGGATCCGCATTGGCCCGAAAATTGAGCGCCTTGCACCATCAGCTTATATTGGTGGCTCGAAAAGAAGACAGGCTCATGGCACTGCAAAAAGAAGTGCGCGGTTCGGTGCATGCGCTGGATGCCACCCATATGCTGGCGATGGACGAACTGGTGAAACAGATTGTTCAGGAGCATGGCACGCTGGATGCCGTGGTTCATTGCGTTGGATCGATTTGCTTAAAGCCAGCCCACCGCACAACCGAGCAGGATTGGCAGGACACCATTGCTCAAAATTTAACCAGCGCGTTTATTACGCTGCGAGCCGCCACCGGGGTGATGCAAAAAACAGGCGGGGCCATTGTTTTATGTTCTTCGGCCTCTGCCCGAATTGGCTTGCCCAATCACGAGGCCATTTCAGCGGCCAAGGCGGGCATTATTGGCTTAACCTTATCGGCGGCGGCCACTTATGCCAGTAAAGGAATTAGAGTAAATTGCGTTGCGCCGGGTTTAATTGAAACGGATTTGGCGGCTCCTATTTTAAAAAGTCCCATGGCCCGTGAGGCCTCCATCAAGATGCATCCCCTGAACCGTTTGGGACAGCCCGATGATGTGGCCTCTGCCATTGCCTTCCTCATTCACCCGGATAATCAATGGGTGACCGGGCAGGTTTTAGGCGTTGATGGCGGTTTATCTTCATTGAAAGTGCATTAACGATGACTCAACCTTTTGATTGTCTGATTATCGGGGCCGGAATTTCCGGTCTTTTGGCTGGCGCTGAATTGCAAAAAGCGGGCCAGAACATCTTGATTGTGGATAAGGCCCGTGGTGTGGGGGGGCGCATGGCCACTCGCCGGAAAGATGGCTTTGCCTGGGATCATGGGGCTCAGTTTGCCCGGTTTCGCTCTGCTGCCATTCAGGATTATTTGCCCGCCTGGACCGAGAATAATCTGCTCAAACTCTGGTTCTCCTCGGGTTCAGAACCCGCCTGGATTGGGACTCAGGGCATGACCAGCCTGCCAAAGGGTTTGGCTGAACGCCTGCCGGTTCAATTGAATTGCAAGGTCACCAGCATTCGCCCCCTTCCAACCGGCTGGGAGGTTTTAGATGAGGGTGGTGGCGTTTATAAAGCCAATTCTCTTTTAATCACCGCCCCTTTGCCTCAGGCCCTGGCCTTGCTGGCCCCGCTGGATTTAGAAGAATCTCTGCTTGAAAACCTGAGCTCCATTCAATATTTTCCTTGTTTGGCCTTGTTAATTTCTCTGGCCGAAGGCACCGATAAAGTGCCTGCTTCCGGCTTATCTTTAGAGGATCATGCCGTGATTAGCTGGATGGCGGATAACCAGAAAAAAGGAATCTCTGATCGGCCATCGCTCACTTTGCATGCTTCGCCGGTTTGGAGCGAGCGGTATTTTGAGGCCGATGAGGCGGTGATTACCAAGTTGCTCCTAAAGTTTGCCGCCGATTGGATACCGTCCGCCTCGCTCTTGAATACGCAACTGATGCGTTGGCGCTACAGTTTGCCCCAGTCTCAATATACGGAGTTATTTTGCAAGGCCAGCGCTACGCCTCATTTGTTACTTGCTGGCGATGCTTTTGGCGGCCCTCGGGTAGAAGGAGCCATGTTATCGGGTCTTGCCGCTGCCGAATGGCTGATTCAAAACCAGTAAAATCTTGAGTTTTAAAGTTTTCCAACGTTATGTAAACCGTCATTTGCCGCTGATCAATGCTATTCTTTCAACACAATCCGTTATTCACACTCGCTCACTAGAAAAGACGTGCTTGAACATGCCTGAACTTTTTACCACCACCGTATCCGCAGGCTGGAATTTTGACAATTCCTATTGTCGCTTGCCTGAATTGTTTTACAAATTACAAAAACCTGGGCTTGTTCAGAATCCGGGCCGGGTTATTTTTAACGCCCGTTTGGCGGAATCTCTGGGGTTGAATCAGGAAGTGTTGCAATCGAACCAGAGTGAGCAGCTATTTGCGGGTAATCAATTGCCGCAAGGGGCTGAACCGTTGGCTCAGGCTTACGCAGGGCATCAGTTTGGCCATTTTACCACGCTGGGCGATGGGCGGGCTGTTTTACTGGGTGAGCATATCACCCCCGAAGGCCAGCGCTTTGATATTCAGCTGAAAGGTGCCGGACGCACCCCGTTTTCCCGAGGGGGAGATGGGCGGGCGGCTTTAGGCCCGATGCTCCGCGAATATATTATCAGCGAGGCCATTCATCATTTGGGCATTCCCACCACCCGCAGCCTTGCGGTGGTGACCACCGGCGAACCCGTGTATCGGGAAACTGCTTTGCGGGGAGCTGTTCTGACCCGAGTGGCGGCCAGTCACATTCGCATTGGTACGTTTCAGTATGCCTCGTCTTTTGGCAGTGCTCAGGAGCTTCAAGCGCTGGCTGATTACACGATTCAACGGCATTACCCGGCATTGATGGCGGTTGATGACCGGTATGTTCAGTTTTTACAGGCGGTCATGGACCGACAGGCTTCTTTGGTGGCTCAATGGCAATTGAGCGGATTTGTCCATGGGGTGATGAATACCGATAATATCGCCATCAGTGGTGAAACCATTGACTATGGCCCTTGTGCGTTTATGGATACCTATGATCCTGCAACCGTGTTTAGTTCCATTGATCGCCAAGGCCGATACGCTTATGGCAATCAGCCCACGCTGATGCAATGGAATCTGGCTCGCTTGACCGAGGCCCTATTGCCGCTGTTGCATGCCGATCCCTCTCAAGCGCTGGCCATGGGGCAAGAAGCGGTTCAGGGCTTTTATGCACGCTATCAGCGTTATTGGCTGGCTGGAATGCGCTCAAAATTGGGGCTTACTACCGAAGAATCTGAGGATGAAAGCCTGATTGCCAGCTTTCTGGACGGAATGGCCAAGCATCAGCAAGATTTTACCCATATCTTTCGGTTGCTGGCTTCAGATACTTTGCATCAGGCCCCTTATTTCAAGGAGCCAGCCTTTGCAGAATGGTATCAACAATGGCAAACACGCTTGCAGCGGCAACCACAGCCTTGGAGTGAGGTCCAATCCCTGATGAATGCCCACAATCCTGTGGTGATTCCTCGAAATGACCGGGTTGAAGCGGTGCTTTCCGCCGCTGTAGAACAGCAGGATTTTTTACCCCTTCAGCGCCTTTTGGCGTCTCTGGAATCCCCTTATACCGAGTTGCCCCAGCATGTGGAGTACTCCCTGCCCCCGAATCCGGGTGGGCCTGCCTACCGCACTTTTTGTGGGACTTGATTGAAGCACAAACTTTCCACGCTTCCCACTAGGCTAGATAGTGCGGCCTAGGGTTGGGGCTACTCGCTATGCATTTTTTATATAAAAACAAAGTGTGCGATCACGCTTGGTCATTGCGTTGACTTGATTGAAACAGTGGCTCGTTCTGATTCGATCTGATTTCATCTTGATTCCGTAAACTGCTATTGAAAATAATTCTCAACTTGAGTATATTTTGAGAATGATTCGCAGTTAGGACGCATGGCGCACGATTGCATTCCCTGTTAATAACCCCTTTGAGGTATTCGCCATTCTACCGGTCACCCCTTTTTCACCTTCCACCCGCTGGCCCAATGGGTACCAGCAGCTGTATGGTGGCGCCTCGGGTTTGCCGGAGAAGTCTTTTTCGGGTGTTAGAGGGGCTGATTACCCTTCTCTGAGCAAAAACCGGGCCAAGGAACCGCAAGGGGAAACCGAAAAAGACCCGGTGAATTTAGCCACCCCAGCCCATAAAACCGCCTGGGATACCATGGCTAAGACCAGTTTGGGGGCCATGCTGGTGGTCAATTCCGCCATGTTGTTTTCTCCCTTGATTGCCAAACGGCTAAAATCCTACGCCACCCCGGACAAACTGAAGGAAATTGGTCAGAAAACCTCGCCCAAAGTGGCCGATTGGGTGCAAAAGAACGCTGATTACACCAATCTGAAAACCACATTAACCCGCTTGGGCGCTTATGCCGCTTTGTTGCAGCTGAACACCGGTTACCAGGTGGGCATCAATACCCAGCAACCTTCCAAAAGCCTGTCTTCCTTTATGGGAACCCTGACCCAGTTAGGCGTTGTGTTAAAGGCGGAGATTCCTTATGTACAAACCTTATCCTATCTCAGTTCTTTTTTCTGGTTCTCCGGAGAAACCAATGATATTAAAAACACCAATAACCCTGGCCATCGGCGGGAATACGATCAGCGCCGATTGCTAAAGGCTTTTCGAGGCGAACAGGGCAAAGCGGCCCCCGGATTTTTTCAGGAGTGCGCCAATGCCTTTAAATTTATGGGTAAAGATTTTAAATACACTTTATCAACCGCCCCTTGGCAAAGCCTTAAAAACTCACTGCGGGATAAGCAGGATTTGAAAACCCCGCAACCTTATCAAACAGCCATTGGCGCCCAGTTGAATTTTGTTGCGGTGATTACGGCAACCATGGCATTTTGGGCTCAGGTGCGTGAAAAAGCCCGGGCTAAAAAAGAAAATGAGATCTTGGAGTTTGCGAAATTTAAGGAATGGCCCCCCCAGTATAAGAAACTGGCCACCCCTTTTATGCATGTGACCCAGGGGGTGATGGTTTTTTCTATTATCTCCTACCTGCCTGTTTTAATGCGGGCTTTGCAGAATAAAGGCGAAATTGACGGGGCGCTGACCTTTGTGGGCGTCCCCATGATTACCGCAAGCCAGGTGCTGAAAGGAACCTTGGACATTAAAAACTTGCAAGGGCTTCTGAACATGGGTTCTCCCATTGTGAATGAAGGTAAACGCTTGAATAGTAAGAAGTATCGAGCCCAGGTAAACTATTTAAGCGCCTTGCAGGCCCAGGCTCAAAGAAATCCAGGCTTAAAAGCCCATCATATTCTATCCTATCTGGAATCTCACCCGGATGAACTCAAGTCTATGACCTTGTTGATGGGTGACTTTAGAATGAACTATATTCTGGATCTGCTTCGCAATGGCGTGATTCGGCAGCAGACTCAAAATATCAGTTTTTCCGATTATTTATCGCCACTGATCACCATGGGCGCTTAGGCGCAATCCAAACCCCTTTTTTGTTTTACTACTCTCATCAATCAGCTCAATCAAAGGAAAGCCTGCTATGTCTATTCAGCGAAGTTATTCTGCGCCCTATTTGTCCTCTTTGCCTGCTGCTGCCTCTTCCTCTTCCGCCTCTAATGTAAAGGAGGCCTATGAGCAACTGGACAAACAGTTTAATCGGTTGGTGAGGGACGCAAAACGCCACCCTGTTTCTGAGAACAATGTTCAGCCCGATTGGATTGCTGACTTGCAAAAGGCCGCTCGCAGCCCTGCCTGGCAGGAAACGGTGGGAGATTTTGTGATGCGTAAGCATCCTGAGGATATGCAGCATTTACGGGATCAGTACGAAAAAAGAACGCTTTTGCTCGAAAATAATGCGGAAAAAAAAGAGGGCCAAAAATCAGCCAAGCCCGCCAAAAATGATTACAAGCAACTGAACTCTTCCTTCGCGGATTTGGAGGCTCGAGTCAGTAATATGACAAAGGGCAGTAAGGCGGTGTTTGTGGGCAGTGGCCCGCAGCCCAATACGGTGCTTGCCTATGTCAACCATGCGGATTCCGTTACGGGTATTGATATTAACCCGGAGGCAATTGAGGCCACCAAGGCAATCGCCAGTGCTTCCGGCGGTAAAATTCAGTTTGAACAGGTTCCTGGGGAAGCCTTTAACTATAAACCTTATACCCATGTGGGTATTGCGGTGATGGTACCTGATAAGGGCAAAATTCTGGAGCAAATCCGCAAAACCTCAGGGCCGGATTGCACGGTAATTGTTCGCAGCGTCGATGGTTTGAAAAATGCCATGTATGAAGGCTTTGATCCTGCTGCATCAAAGGGCTTCGAGAAAATCGCCACGCTGCATGGTACCGATCACAACATCACTCATGCCACTATTTTGCGGAAAAAGCCGTTGAATATTGTGGCCTGAACCTGCCGCTAGCCCAGCACTGGTTGCGTTTTAAAGATGCCAATTGGATTGCCAGCAGGGTAAACCCTGTTCAATTTGAGCATTATCTGCTTGAATAAAGAGATGGAAACGCCATTCTCTAACGAAGATTCCTTACCCGCTTCCAGTTCGCTAAGCGCTGAAACTGGGCGTGAAACTGGCGTGAGCGATGATTTATATAACCCCGAGTTTTCTGAACGGGGCTATATTCAAATTTATACGGGGGATGGGAAGGGCAAAACAACGGCCAGTCTTGGGTTGACCTTTCGGGCCTTGGGCCGAGGCTGGAATGTATTATTGGTGCTATTTACCAAGGGCGGCACCGATTATGGCGAACTTTTTTCAGCCCGACAACTCAGCCCCCAGCTTTCCAAACAACTCACTATTGTGCAAGCCGGGCTGGATCGTATTATTTTTAGCCATAATATGAAGCCGGAAGATGCCCAGGAAATTACCAACGGCTGGGAAATTGTGAAAAGGGCGGCTTTTTCGGGTAAGTATCAAATGATCGTGATGGATGAGGTGAATATTGCCATTGATTTGGGGCTGATTCCATTGCAGGAGATGAAAGATTTGCTGGGTGAAAAACCACCTGCCTTGGAGCTGGTATTAACCGGGCGGCGGGCTCACCCTGAAATTGTGGAGATGGCCCATCTGGTGTCTGAAATCAGGCCCATAAAGCATTATTGGGATCTGGGAATTAAAGCCCGCAAGGGGATTGAGTACTAACTTGTTTTAGCGCAAAAAAAGCTCCGAGATTGAATGAATCCCGGAGCTATTGAAAGACGCTGCTAAGTGGAATGAAATAAAGTCTGCCTGAGACTTTTCAAGAAATTATTTTTGTTCGGGCAATTGGCTGTTGGTGGTTACTTCCGCGTTAGCTTCCACTTCAGGAGCCTTGTCCTTGTGGAAGGTGCTAAACAGTTTTTGCACATTGGTGGATGAACTGACAGAGGACTGAGTTTCTTGCTTCAAGTCATCGTTTTCCAATGCGTCGTTACTGGATTTAGAAGGCTTGCTTTCAGCTGGTTGGGTTGGCTCAACTTTTGTTTCGCTTTGGCTGTTGTGTTCAACCTGAGTTTGTTCGGTTTTAATTTCTACATCAGTGGTGGCTTCCGTTTTGACAGGTGCTTTGATGGCCGAATTGGCGGGATTTGCGGGATTAAGGGTTGAGTTTACATCGGCGGAAACGTCTGCGGCCATGGCGGACGCACTGGTTAAAACAAGTACAGCCAATGCCGAGAACAAGGGTAAAGATTTTTTCATGGGAATTCTCCTTCTTTTTATTAATAAAATAATAAACTGCTAAGTTGATTCGCCTTTATTCAGGCTAGAGCGGTTTTTACTAAACTGAAGTTTCGAGTATTCTATGCGGCAAATCACTCACGTCTATTCGCTGATGGTGCTAGGAGCATCGCTAATGGTATTAAGACTATTGTCTAGATTGGCCTGTTATATTTAATGTTTTAAATTTTGAAATGCTTGAATGGGCTTGGCTTTAGGGGTTATTAAAATAAATGAAATTCAATGGGTTCAATGCGGTTTAATTTAATGGATTTTCAGCAGAGATCCATCGCTTGGCGATGGGGTTAATGTAATAATTGTTAAGTTTGATCCGTCAATAGTCTCAGTGGGTATTATTTTTCTTTTAGCGCTGATGGTGAATACCCACACTTGGTAATGCTTGTTAGCATACTTCCACACTCAATTTCTCTCATACTGAAGCTGAAACACCAATTTTATCCACATATCCTGACTGTAATCCCCAGTCGGGATTTTTTTTGAAAAACGACCCACTCAACTCTATGTTGACAGGTTTAAAGTTTAAAAATTATTGGTGACGGGCCCTTTCAGGCATGAATCGTTCCGCTGACTAGCACGGTTAACTCAAACTCTATCTGGTTCGGTTATTACATTTTGAGAGTGAATGGTTATGATGGAATGTCTGATAGTTTTATATTGGCACGTTTCACGGTGTGAATGAGGATAGGAATTGGCGCATGACCGATCGTTTGGGTTCTGAAACCGAATTGAACAAAAACACGCTGCTTCAATCGGGTACTACTCAAGAAAACCCTGTTACCCAAAAAGTAACGCTGGTTATTGAGTATGAAAATCTGTTTCCCCTGGAAGCCAGTGTCCTGAACAGCCTGAATCGTTTGCTAATGCCCAGTAACGTTGAGTTAACCCTGGTGCATGCGGAACTGGACTGGTTGACTGCTGAATCCAGTCAAAAGGAATACCCTGAAATTTTGGGGAAAACTTTACCGGAATTAGAAAGCAGGTTGAAACAGGCCAATCAAAAAGCCCGCCAGACCCTTTTGGATTTGGGGTTTGAGATTGTTGAGGAAATAGACTGTGGGCTTCGAGATAAAAGTTTGAAACGACTTACGGAAACCCTTTGGGAAACAGAGCAGGATTTGTTGGTGATTGCAACGGTTTCGGCTCATGATAATCAACCCGCTCAGCCCAGCCATTTCGCCTCTCGATTGGCCGCACATTCGCCAGTCTCGGTGTTGATGCTGAGAAATCCCATTGCTGCTTTACCGCCTCAGCCTTTTAAAATTTTATTTGGGGTGGATGGCTCAGAGACTTCTATGAATGCCGCTCGAAAATTGGGACAGATTCTGCAGACCCGGCAAAGTGAACTGGAGCTGGCCCTTGTTCAAAGTCCCGTTTATCAGGAAAACGCGGTGCTGGCCCCTTATGTGAATCAGGCGGTTCTGGATGAAGCGCTAGAAGTGAACGCCAAAATGGTTTTTGAAATGATTGCCGATATTCTGGAGCCGCAAGGCCTGCAAGTTTTAAAACAGTTAAAATTATCAGGATCTCCGGCCACGGAGTTGGGCCATTTGGCCCAAATAGAGCATCCTGATTTGCTGGTGGTGGGCTCCCATAATCGCAAAGGCCTATTGGCCTGGTTGATGGGTAGTGTGAGTTCTCAGTTAATGCAATGGGATCGCCACAACCTGTTGATTGTGAGATAGACAATCTGGTTTTACTATTTCTTGCGACTGTTTTTTATTCCTGATTTTGGGCGTGTTTTTGCAACTTGCTAAGTCTTTGCTTTTCCCGAAGTTGCTGGGTTGACAGAGACTCCAGCTCAGGGAGAGACTTCTGTCGGTTATCCTGATGAAAATGATAATCTTCCTGGCCGAACATTTCTTCAGTCACGTCTTTGCAATGTTTGTCGCCCATAATCAGTCCGCCTTTGGCTCTGTGAAAATTGGATAGAGTTACGGTATCAAAAAATTTTTTCCGCAGCTATTCGCTAACCGTCTGGCCTTTCACCCCAGTTGGATGGGATCAGGACTGGACTTTAGGGTTTGGGTTGGGTTCATGCAACCAGTCCAGTTTGCGAAGCTCCGGCCAGAGCAGTGCCGTTGCGATAACGGTGGCAATGGTGGCAAAGCCTCCAAACACCACTGAAAAAACGGGGCCCAAGAAATAGGCCACGGTTCCCGATTCAAAGCCTCCTAGTTCATTGGAGGTGCCAATAAAAACATAGTTAATGGCAGAAACCCTGCCTCGCATTTCATCCGGTGTTCGCAATAATACCAATGCCTGACGGATCACCACGCTCACGTTATCGCAAGCCCCTGCCAGAAACAGCATGAAAAAGGATAACCAAAAGTGGGTGGACAGACCAAATACAATGGTGGTGACTCCAAACCCGGCCACTGTGTATAACAGCCATTTCCCCGAATTTCGAAAATTGCCGTAGCGGGCCAAAACTAGCCCCATGATAATGGCGCCCAGTGAGGGAGCCATTTGCAACCAGCCCAACCCACTAGGGCCGACCTGTAAAATATCTTTGGCGTAAATGGGCAATAAGGCCACCGCGCCTCCAAACAGTACCGCAAATAAATCCAGGGTAATGGCGGCCAAAATCAGACGGGTTTTCACCACAAAGGCCAATCCAGAAAGCATGGACTTTAAAGTCATGGCTTGCTTGGGCATATCCAGCGACCGCACCTTAACCCAGCCTAGCATTCCCCAAAAAATCAGGCTGGCCAGGCAATCAATGGTATAAACCAGTGTGGCGTTGTGGTGCAGGCCAATGAGTAATCCTCCCAGGGCTGGCCCCAAGATGGCCGCAGCCTGAAAAAAAATACTGCTCCAGGTCACCGCGTTGGTGAAGTTGCGCTCGCTGACCACTTGCGGCAACAGGGCCGCATTGGCGGGACTGTGAAACGCTCGCCCGATGCCTGCCAGAAACAGGCAAGCATACATGGCCTGCACCGGGCCGTGGGTCAGTGAAAGAAAAATCAGCCCCCCAGTGGCGGCGGCGTTGATGATTTGGGCAAAAATAAGCACCTTGCGGCGATCATGGTTATCCACCCAATGCCCCACGGGCAAGGTAAGCAGAATGACCGGCAATAACTGGGCCAAACCCACCAGCCCCAAGGCCAGTGCGGAGTGGGTTTTCTCATAAATATCCCAGCCAATGGCCACCGCCAGCATTTGGCGCCCCAGCATGGAAATAAAGGAACCCATTGAAAAAATCAGGAAGTTTTTTTCCCGAAGGGCCTGATCAGTTGTGGGTGGCTGTGGCATGGGTTAAGCGTTTTTTGTGGGCTGATTTAGACAGAACGAATAGGCTATAAACAAGCGCTAAATAGGAATAGGGATGATAATGGGGATTCTGAAACCGCCGGATTGGGCTTTTCTGGTTTTTTTAAACGCTTCAAACCGCGATAAGTGGTAACCCGGCGGGTTGGTGAAATGTGGCCTGGCGGCGTAAATTCTAAAAGCGGTATTAATATCCCGCTGGCTGAGTCGGGATTTTTCGGTGGTGGCGTAATACATAATATCGCTTGCCTGATCACTATGCTCCTCAATGCCCAGAGAATGGCCAATTTCGTGCAAGGCGGCGGCATAGAGGGTTTGTGGGTTATAGGGGCGGCCATCCGCATTGTGCAAGGCCATATAAATATCATTTTTGGAGATATAGTTTCCCCAGGTTTGTTTAATATTCAGGCCACAAGCGCCTCTTTCAATTTGAGGGGTGGCCATGGCCCACCAGTTCACCACCATATCGGTTTGGGTGGTGTCGTCCATAAACACAAAAACGACCCGGTTGTTGAGCGCCCGTTGCCATTCGCCAAAGGCGTCTTTAATGACTTGGGGATGCCAGGGTTGCCAGCCCTGAATATAGCTGGCAGTGCTGATATGCACCAGCACGAATTTGGTTTGATCGCTCCACCGAAAGATTTTTTTCTGAAGATGGAAATAATCGCTGGCCGCTTGAGGCGGGTTGGCCAGCAGTGGACTGGTGGGGGCTGTATTGATGGACTCTGGGGGTTGCGCCCCCATGGGCAAAGCCAATAGCCACGCCAAGAGTGATAAGGTTGCTAGCGGGTTGATTAAGCGGTTTATTAATTTAAAGTTCATTAATTTAAAAAAGTTCAATTTCATCAGCGGCCCAGCGTACTCAAATTTTTGCAATCTCATCATATCGTAAATCAGCGGGACTGACCCTGTTGCTAACCGACTGTGTACCCGGCTCTCCCTGCCTGTTTTTACAATATTAACCAGCCTACGCATTGTGGCCTTTCACGCCATCGGGTATGGTTTCAATACGGTTTCAAGCGCTTTTATCCACAAGCAAGCGCTTGTATGTAGGGAAGAAAAAAGGAAGGTGTTGTTATGGCTCCACAAAGCGAAGCACTACATCAATTTTGTGATTTGTTACAAAAGTTTCAAACCGGCACCTTGGTTACGCATTCCGGGAATGGGGCCTTGCATGGTCGACCCATGGCCGTGGCTCAGGTGGAACCGTTGCGACATGGCTGTGATTTGTGGTTTGTGACCGGGCTGGATACACCCAAGATGGATGAAATTCGCTCCAATGATCAGGTATTGGTCGCTTTTCAAAACCGAAATGATCAGTTTTTAACCCTGTCCGGTCGGGCAGATATGGTGCAGGACCCTGAAAAAACAGAAGAGTTGTGGGGGGACTCGCTCAAGCTGTGGTTTCCACAAGGGCAGTCTGATCCGAATTTGATTTTGTTGCGGGTTCGGGCAGAGCATGGCGACTATTGGGACAGGGGCAACTTTACCAAATTTTCGTTTGCCCTGGGTGCCGCTGAATCTTCTGCTCAGACACGGGGTCTTGGTGGGGCGGCTCAGCCTGCCAATCCTTCTGGTATGGCCCATTGAGCGCTTTAAAATCAGAGGGGTCGGGACTATACTTTTGCTAAGGGTTGAAGCCTGCCAATGGAGAGCACTGTTAAGAAGCAGGGCTTAAGCACTTTGGGGATTGGGTTCTTGCCCCGGCTTGTGGTATGACTGAGTGTGGCAAACAGCCATAACGCATGCCTTCTTGTAACGTGCTATGTAAGAACTAAATGCTTGAGAAATAGAAATACTGAGGTGACCATGAGACAGAATCAGAGGATTTACGCCATAGCAGCGTTGTTGGTTTTCATGGGTCTGGGTCTTTCCGCTCAGGCTGTTGATAAAAATACGGGGGGCTATCCGGCTTCCAAGGCAGCGCCGCCGGTCAGCGAGAGCAGGGCTTCCGCTTTGGTGACAGGGCCTGCGCACCCAACTTTGCTAAATGCTCAGGGCGAAATTCTGAAGCATCACTCTGGCAAAGCCAAGGGCGTTCAACCAACGGCCAGCAAAGGGGTTCAATTGCAGCGTTACCAAATGAAACTGGATAGGCCAAAGCCCAGTCTTCAGCCTTCGCCAACCAGTCCGGTCAACGGTTTGGGCAGCAATTGGGTGGCGCCTTTGCCTCAGGCAGGGCACGATTACCTGCGGGGTACGTACAGTCCGTAATGCTGATGTTGGCCTCTTACCCCCACTGCTTTCGTCTGTTTCTGGTCGATTGTTAACAGGGGTAGGTATGATGTTGCCATGATGAATTGTTGTGATCGATTAATCGCAGAACATCGTGAAACGGAAGTTTTGCTGGCTGCCTTGGAGGCGAAAATCAATCAGGCTTGCGATGGAGCCGGATTGGACGCTTCTGGCTGGCGTTTGCTGGAAGCCAATTATTTGCTGTTGGCCCAGGATTTAAGGCGCCATTTTTTGGTGGAAGAGTTAGCCCTGTTTGCCTTGCTCAGTCCGTATCGCACCATGATGCTGATGGAGGTGGAGCATGACGATTTGTTGACCCTACAACAAGCATTCGCTACTGAGTTGCGCCAGAGTGTTGAGGCTCAAGCGCTTACCGCTCAATTGTCCCTTTCTTTTAGCGCCTTTAAAACCCGATTGCTGGCTCATATTATTGAAGAAGAGCGTGGTATTTTTCCGCTGGCCAACGCCAGTTTGGAAGCAGAGGAGCAGCAAAAGGCCCTGCGGGTTTATGAGACGCTTCATTGTACCGATTATGCCGCTTTGCCAAGCCTGCCTCGGCGGGTTCCGGGTTATGAAGTGCGCCAAACCGAATTGTTTGAGCCGATTCTGAAACCACTGAGTTACGAAACCTGTTATGAGCGGGAGCATGCCGCGGTTCAGCACTTGCGCATTCAATCCGGGATGCAGCAGGCGTCTCACTGGGTGGGGCAACATCAGTGCATGGTCTTAATTTCTGGCGCGGTGACCCTGACGGTTGAAAATGAGGCAATCCCCATGACGCCTGGGCAAATGGTGTCCATCGATTCCCGGCGTTACTACGCATTGCGGGCCGATAGTGACGCTCACCTTCTGGTGTTCAAGGTTTGGCCTCATCCGCATTATGTAAAAGCTCCTTAAATGGGGCCTGATGAGGTGAGTGAGATTTTAATTTGGCCCCGCGCTTGTAAAAGGGGATGCCCTAATGGTGGACTTGGGCTATGATCGATCGAGTCAATGGGGAAAACAGGAATGGACAGCATAGTTGATCTGGCCAAGTCTCGGCAGGCTAGAAATGAAAAAAACGAGAATGTTCGGGAAGCCTCACAGGATATGTTAGCGCTGCTGGATCATCATCGGGGGCAGTTACCGGAAGAGTTTCTGGCATTTTTATTGGCCATGGCACTCTCAGATCAGGCCATTCAGCTGACTGAAACTTCGGGTGACCGTCAGGCAGGGCTGGCCTTTATGGAAGAGGTTTTTATGACCGCTCGCCAATTGTTTGAGGGGTATCATCCCAGTCAGGTGCGACCGGTCCCTGCTCGTTTGCAGCATTTTTCACGCCCGGATAAGCCAAACGCTTCACGCGTGGTTTCGCTGATTGCCGATCCCCCTGAGCTTCCAGTTGAATAAAGTCTGATTTTGGTGCAAAATCACCATCGTCGTTTGATTGGGAGAAGATTGATGACTTCTTTAGCTCCTATTCCACCGGGTTTTCACAGTGTAACGCCGCATCTTGTGGTTTACGATGGGGTGGCGGCCCTTGATTTTTATCAACGGGCTTTTGGGGCCCATAAAATTCACCGTTTAAACGCACCGGATGGCAAGATGATTCATGCCGCCTTCATGATTGGGGACTCCATGATTATGCTGGCCGAGGAGTTCCGTGAGTATGGTCAGTTTGCGCCCACTTCTCTTGGAAATAGCCCGGTGACCATCCATTTATATGTTCCCAATGTGGATGAGGCTTTTGAGCGTGCGGTGTTTGCGGGGGCAACCATTGAAATGCCGGTTCAGGATATGTTTTGGGGCGATCGTTACGGTAAACTGGTGGATCCCTTTGGCCACCACTGGTCCATTGCCACGCCTGTTCAAAAACTCAGCTCGGATGAACTGCAAAAAGCGGCCAATTCGGCCATGGCGTGTCATTCCTGATAGAAGAGCCTTCCACCCCGCATTGCGCTCAACTGGTTAGGGGCTTTTGGCCGACTGGAAGTGTTACCAGGCTTAGAAACGGCTGTGTGAAATTTCTGCTTGCGGCAATACAGCGGGATCTTCCACCAGAATTGTCCAGCCGCACTCGGTGCAGCGGTATTCCACCACGGGCACTTCTTCCTCCAGAACCACTCGGGTGGTGGCCGGATCATAGGTTCGTTTTTCCATCACTTTAAACTTGAGTTTGTCATTGTCGCAATCTGGACAAATTTTGAACATGGAGACACCCCCTGATACGGATGACGGCTAAAGGTCATCACCAGCTTAAAGCCGGATTGCTGTAGATGTTTCGGCTTGGAAATCTGGCTCAGGCTTTTCGCTGAATGAAGATACCGCTTATTATCCCTGTTAGGGCCATGGGGCTTCAACCCCCCATTGGTCTACAATCGAGGGGTGGAAAGCACACAGGCACTGCTTCAGTCCGCTCAAAAGCGTGTCAGGCTTCTATTTTGGCAGGCCTTTGAGCCAAGCTGGGATTCAGCTTTTCCAGAATTCGGGTTTCCGCCTGAATCAGCCAGGGGAGTATATCGTCGTGCAGAAACTTTCGGTGTTTTTTATAGCCCTCGGCCATGCCTTGCTTGTTTTGTTCGATCTCCTCCGGTGTTTCCGCCACCGGGTTATATTTTTGTCGGGTATCAATCATATCCAGCACCAGAAAGTGGCTAATCAGGTAATGTCCAGCCAGAAACCGCACCAATTGCGGATTATTAGGGGTATCCACGCCCGCCACAATTAATTCATCCAGTAGCGCCACGCACTCATAGATTTCCGCCTTGAGTTTGCGAAGTTTGGTTTGCAATTTTTCCAGTGTTTTTTGACGGGTTTCTGGGGGGCAGGTGAGTTGATCGCTTAACCAGCCGGGGGTTCTAAAGTCTTGCCATTCACCAATAAAGGTATCCATGGCCCGTAACTCGTACCCATTGATTTTAGCGCCGCCCAGGGAGGCGTTATAGAGCTTTTGGGGTCTGGTTTTTTTCTGGTTGGCCAGGGCTGTTTTTTCAAAATAGCGTACAAATCCTTTAAAAGCGGTCAGAGTTTGCAACTGTTCCCCGTTTTGTCCTTCCAAAGTGGTCATTTGGGAAGGGCCGGTGAACAAATCGTCCCGCTTCTCAAGGATCATGACGCCCTTGCCGTTGGTTTTTAACGCTTCCCCACCAGCGTAGACCTGATCGTTGGGGAAGGCCAAGTCTTGTCCGATGACGATAACCGGGTCGCAGTCCATAATCATGCCCGCTTGTAAGGCAATGTGAGAGACGGTGCCGCAGCCATCCAGCAGCCGGTAGTCATGCACTCGGGGTTCTTGCTTGGATAGCCATTCGGCGTAAGGGCGGTCGCTTTGTAGTGTGTAGCGAATCTTGGCGGCTGCATCCTGCTCGTAGCAGTAGGGTTGGGTAAAGCCGCTCATCAGGAAGGTGATTTTTTGTAAATAGCTTTCTGGCAGTCCGTGCAGTTGCTCTTTCATGCCCCGAGAGTCCAGAAAGGTGGCGAAATCCGGGGTTATGTCATATTTATACAGGTGATGCAGCGCACCACCCACCGCCACCAGAACGGCCTGATTTTCCAGTTGTTTAATGGCCGGTAAGGCGGCATCCAGCGAGGGACCCCGACTGATGATAATGGCGGGCCTGCCTTTGCCTTTGCCCTGAATGCTGTTCATATCCAGACAATCGGACACATGGGGTAGGTTCTCGAAAAATTGTTTAATCCACTGGTTATGGAAATACCGGGCGGTGCGGTAATCCCGTTTGCGATCATCCACCAGATTGGCGATTTGGTGCATGATTTTGGCAATGTCGTTTTGCAGCAGCAGTGCGTAACCCCCACTGGACAGAAAATCGATGGGTTCAAAGCAAATCAGCAGCGGGGTTAACACTTCCAATAGAGACGGCAGATCGGTGACAATCCGCACCCGACGCTTTTGGAGATACTCGGACAGGTCCACGTTATCCAGTACGAATTTAAGCAGTGGCAGGTTAGGCTCATACACCACAATGGCCCCTGGAGAGCGCTTGAAGGTGGCCTCCAGCAAATAGCCCAGGCCCAACCCCAAAATCAAATGCGCCCGATCCAGTGCGGGGCGGCAATTATGCTGAACTTCCGCCTCAGCTTCCGCCACAGCACCGGTGGGGGCGTGTAAGGGAATCTGGTTGTAAACAATGCCAATATCGCCCGCCTGTGTTTCGTAAGGCTCTAAATTCTCCGGGGTTTGCACATTCTTGAGTTTTTTGAGAATGGTCTCGTGATGGGGGTGATGCTTGGTGAAGGCCTGTATATTTTTTTTCCAGAACATGCGGAGATTCCTTTCCCTGAGATCTTGGGCGCCACGCTTTATTGTGATTGATTTGGGGCGCCGTCTCCTCCCTTGGGTAGAGGAGTTCTGCGGGGGATGTTCTCAAAAACAGGTGGGGCGCTTCAATGGGGCAACCGTGTTTAGGGCAAGGCGCTTTAGGCTATCCGGCATGTCAAAATGTAACAGTTCAACTTAAAAGGATATCAAATCACTTGACAAACCAACCCTGTTATAAGCTAAACTGTAATCACTATGAAAAACACACGTCATCAAAAAAGTTTTTATTCCTTTTATTTTTACGGCTTCCCCGTGGGAGTCGTTTGTTGACGTGTAGCCGCTAAATAAAGCTTACCGACTAACAAACAGCTCCCGACCATCCGGGGGCTGTTTTTGTATATAGAGATTTCATCATCATCACAGTCATATTCATCGAAGGAGCATCACCTATGAGTCGCAGTCATCAACCCCATACCAAACGCCCCATGCTAGTGGCCGGACCTTGTTCCGCCGAAAGCCGGGATCAAATCATGTTTTCGCTGGAGCAGGCCCAGCAACGGCAGGTGGACTATGTTCGTATCAGCCTGTGGAAGCCTCGCACCAAGCCCGGTTTCGATGGGTTAAAAGAGGAAGGCATTGGCTTGCTGGCCGAGGCGGCCCAAATGGGTTTGAATCCGGGCACGGAAATTTTGGTGGCCTCTCAGGCTCAGGCGGTAATGGATGGCGTTTTGCCTGCCTTGAAGGCAGAGGGCGAATTGCTGTTGTGGATTGGAGCACGTAACCAAAACCACTTCGTGCAGCAGGAAATCGCCAAAGTGGCCGCTCAGGATAGCCGGGTGAAGCTGATGTTGAAGAACCAGCCCTGGTATTCCGAATCTCATTGGGAAGGCATTGTGGATCACGCCCTGGAAGGCGGCATGAAAGCCGAAAACCTGATGCTGTGCCACCGGGGCTTCACCCCCGATGTGCATCATCCCAACCCCAGCGGGTTGCGGAACGTGGCCGATTCTGAAATGGCCATGCGGGTTCGGGAAAAGACCGGACTGCCCATGTTGCTGGATATTTCCCACATTGCGGGCGCTGTGGACAAGTTGCAGGAAGTGGCCATGGATTCGGTGGATTACAACTACGATGGCATGGTGATTGAAGTGCATCCCAACCCCCGCTTTGCCTGGACGGATGCCAGCCAGCAAATTACCTGGGAACAGCTGGATGAGATGATGGTCAAGCTGGATGCGGCCCGTGCTTTGCAAAATCAGGAAGCCTTGCCCGCATGAATGCCCACCCCAGCCCGGAAAGCCGGTTAGAACAACAACCCGACAAAGGAGCTGGTTCCCGAATCGTGGCCCTGACCCCTTTAAAGGCTGCGATTCAGGCCACGGTAATGGTTCCCGGCTCTAAAAGTTATACCATTCGGGCCCTCATTCTGGCGGCCCTGGCTTGCAAGCCAGCAGGTCATCCGGTTCGGGTGTGGAATCCGCTGCGAAGCGATGACGGGCTGGCGGTCATGGGTTGCCTGAACGCTCTGGGCATTGAAACCCGATGGGGGCATGAGGGCGGACAATCCTATGTGGATGTTTACGGAGAAGCGACCTGCATTGCTGAGGGGGATTATACCTTGCATGCCAACTTGTCCGCTGCCACCTTGCGCTTTCTGATTGCGGTGTCGGCGGTCATTCCGGGGCGTCAAACCTTGTTGGGGCATGAGGGGCTGAACCGGCGCCCGGTTAAGGACCTAGTGGACGCCTTGCGGACGCTGGGCGTGGAGATTGAGTATCTGGAGCAGGAGGGCTATCCGCCGGTGCGGGTTTCGTCCAGTGGCATTAGCGCCACCCGGCTCACGGTTTCAGGCAGCACCAGCAGTCAATATATTTCGGCTTTAATGATGATTGCCCCACTCATTCAGTCTCAGGGTGCGCCGATTGAAATTGCCCTACCCGATGCCCCGGTTTCCAAGCCTTATCTGGATATGACCATGGCTATTCTACGGGCTTTTGGGGTAGAGACCACCCATCAGGATTATCAAACTTTTCAAATCCCGGCAGGGCAAGTATATAAAACGGAAAGCTATACGGTTGAGCCAGATGCCTCAAGCGCCGCTTACTTTGCGGCCATCGCCACCCTCACCGGCTCAAGCATTACCCTGAAAAATATGAATGCTGATTCGGTGCAGGCCGACCTGCGATTTATTGAGATGTTGAAGCAAATGGGCACTCAGGTTCACTTCAACAATGGGGATTTAATCGTAGAAGGGCATGGGGTCAAACCGATTCAGGTGAATATGTGCGATTGCCCGGATCAGGCTCAGGCCTTGGCCGTGCTGGCCGCTTTTGCCAATGGGGTTACTCGCATTGAAGGGCTGCAATCCTTGCGGGTGAAAGAAACGGATCGCATTACCGCCGTGGAAACCGAATTGCGAAAAATGGGCATTCAGGTAGAATCGGAAATGGATGCTTTGGTCATTCACGGTGGCCAGCCCAAACCGGCTTGTATTGCTACGTATGGCGATCACCGCATGGCCATGGCTTTTGCGGTGGCTGGCTCTCTTTTAGAGGGTCTGACCCTGGCAGATCCAGCGGTGGTGAATAAAACTTACCCTGAATTCTGGCAGGATTTGGCCGCTTTGGGGGTGGGGGTGGAAGAGCGCCAACCTGCCGCAGAGACAGTCGATGAGCCAAACCTGCCGGGTGCTGCGACCAAGCTGGTGTTAATTGGTTTTATGGGATCTGGCAAAAGCACCGTTGCCCAATTGCTGGCAGAACAATATCAGCTATCGTGTGTGGAAATGGATGATCGCATTGTTCAGCAATCGGGTAAAACAAAAGTGGCCGATATTTTCGACCACGACGGAGAGGCTGCTTTTCGTTTGCTGGAAGCCCAATTGGCCGAATCGTTAAGGCTTGAAACCAACGTGGTGATTTCAACGGGAGGCGGCGTCATTATGGATGGCGAGGTCATGAAAAACCTGAGCGAGCAGGCCACTGTCATTTGGTTAAACACCCGGTTTGAAACTGTTCTGGAGCGCTTAAAACACCGCCAGGATCGCCCGTTGTTGCGGGATTTGGAAAAGGCTGAGGCTTTATACGCCCAGCGTTTGCCCTTGTATCAGCAAGCGGCGCATTTAACCATCGATACCGACGGGCTGAGTTCTCAGGCTGTGGTGGCCCAAATTAATCAAGCCCTTGGGGCCATTGGTGAAAATTGTCGTGAAAGTTGTACGGTGTAGAAAGATTAATTATGACCGCAGGAAGTTCATTCGGACAGTTATTTAGAATCAGCACCTTTGGAGAATCTCACGGGGGTGCAGTTGGCGTGGTGATTGACGGTTGCCCGCCCGGCTTACCCATTACCGTGGCAGAAATCCAGAAAGAACTGGATCGCCGCCGACCGGGACAAAGCAGCATTACTACCCCTCGCAACGAGCAGGATCAAATTCATCTGTTTTCCGGGGTGATGGATGGGATAACCACCGGCACCCCCATTATGCTGATGGCCTATAACCGGGATCAGAAATCGGATGATTATAACAATTTAAAAGCCGTATTCCGGCCCGGTCACGCCGATTATACCTTTCAGCAAAAATATGGCGCCCGAGACTGGCGAGGCGGGGGGCGATCTTCCGCGCGGGAAACCATTGGCCGGGTGGCGGCAGGGGCCATCGCTAAAAAATACCTGAAAGAAAAACTGGGCATAGAATGCCTGTGCTATGTGGAGCAGGTGGGGGCCATTGGCAGCAGTATCGATGCTGATACGGTGACTGCCGAGCAAGTGGAGTCCAATATCGTGCGTTGCCCGGATACGGCCCAGGCGGCGGAAATGATTTGCCTGATTGAAACCGTGCGGGATGAAGGCGATTCGGTGGGCGGCGTTTTAAAGGGCTTGATTCGCCACGTTCCGGTGGGATTGGGCGAGCCTGTGTTTGACAAATTGCATGCCGATCTGGGTAAAGCCATGCTCAGCATTAATGCCGTTAAAGGGTTTGAAATCGGGTCCGGCTTTGCGGGTGTGGCACTGCGAGGCAGTGCGCACAATGATGCCTTTTATCACGATGAAACGGGCCGGGTTCGCACCCGCACCAATCATGCGGGTGGGGTGCTGGGCGGCCTTTCCAGTGGGGAAACTATTCATTTTCGGGTGGCTTTTAAACCCACCTCCACCATTCGCAAAGCTCAGGAAACGGTGACTCAGGACAACGAGGCCACCATTCTGGAAGCCACAGGTCGACACGATCCTTGTGTCTTGCCTCGGGCGGTCCCCATTGTGGAAGCCATGGCCGCACTGGTGATTCTGGATCATTACTTGCGGAACAAGGCCCAAAACGGTTAATTCGAAAAGAAAGGAATTAATCAGCTGAAATGATGACTATGACTGATGACGTATTAAATACCGAATCCAGTAACTCGGAATTACAAGCGCTCCGGCATCAAATTGATGGTTTGGATGAGCAACTGCTGCGGGTATTATCCCAGCGGGCCCAACTGGTGGATGAAGTGGGTCGCTACAAAAAGGCCCGTGGTCTGGAGCCGCTGGATATGGTTCGCTGGCAACAGGTGCTTAACGCCAAAAAATCTCGTGCCGCCGAACTGGGCCTTTGCCCTGAATTTATTGACGCCTTATACAATCTGATTCACGAATATAGTTTACATTTGGAAAGCAAAAGCGAATAACCATGACTGATCCTGACTATTCTAACCAAACGATCCCTTCCGTACAAAAGCCGCTTACCTTTGGCATTCAGGGCGGCGAGGGTAGTTTTAATGATGAAGCCATTCAGTATTATTTAAGCCACAACTTTTTACCTACCCAGGCCATTGAGTATTTATTTACCTCTGATCGGGTCATGGAAGCGGTGGTTCAAGGAAAAATTGATCGGGGGCAATGCGCCATCTACAATTCGGTAGGCGGCTATGTGGAAGAAACCACCGAGGCGCTGGAAAATTTTCCGGTAAAAATTATTCAGGAATTTGAAATTAAAATTGCGCATTCGCTCATGATTCGCCCGGATCAGGAATGGTCCCAAATTGACACCATTATGTGCCATCCGCAAGTGTTGGCCCAGTGTAAAAGTAATTTGAAAAAAAAGTATCCTGACCTCAAACAAACATCGGGTCAGGGCGAATGGGTGGATAACGCCAAAACGGCAGAGGCCCTGTCAACCCATCGCTTACCGGACAATACAGCGGTAATGGGTAGCAAGGTACTTGCCAAAATTTATGCTTTGAAAGTGATTGAAGATAATTTGCAAGACGCTGAAGAAAACTATACCCGCTTTATTCACGTGGTTCGTCAATAAACGAAGGGCGTTTTTCTCGAAAAACCGAAGCGCTTTTTAGGGCGCTTCGGTTTTAATGAATTTTAAATTCAATCAGTCTAAACTACATGTATTTTTGAATGCGGGACAGGAGTTGTGGATCTTGCATGGCAGATTGGTGAATTTTATTATATTGCTCCACCGAAATACCTTTGGCCTCAACCGCTTTGCTCAGTTCGGCATCCGCTTCTTTTTTAATTTTATCAATTTCAGTTTGCCCTTTGGCGCTGCTTAGTTTGTCTTCGTATTTCAGCTTAACCTGATCCACACCCTTGGCTGCGTCTACGAAATTTTTGAGTTCCGCATCGCTGTAGGGGCTGCTGGCACTGGCCGCTGTTTGCGGGTTGGGGGTTTGTGGTTGATTCGACTGGGTGTGGGTTGCTTCAGCGGCAGGGGCGTTGGGTGCGGTTGATGGGGTTGTTTCCTTAATTTTTGCAACCTCACCCAACTGGGCATCTTGGGCATTTGGGGCAGCCGTGGGCTGCGGGGATGCTGCCAAGGCGGCACCGGTTAGCATAAAGCCGCAAATGGACAGCGCAACTGTATTTTGAATCATGGATTTCATCCCTTAACTCCTCTTTTTTTTGACTACTTTTTTATTACGAACTACTCTGGTTTATTAAGAACTATTTTGGGAACGATGCTTGATGTCACTTACTTAACGACTCAATGGTCAAATCAATGGGTTGCCAAACAAATCAGACAGTATTAATGCTCTGCCAAAGAATTTCGAGAATGGTAACATACCCTTTTAAAAAGGTCAAAAAGCCTACTGTAGAGCTTATTGGCCATTTAAGCGGTTTCCAAAAGCTTTATGGCGCATACTTTTTGATTTATGCTGACAATGTGAAAGCAAGTTGGATGATAAAGAAAGAACGATGATTAAGTGAGTTAGATCCTAAAGAAAGTTGGATGATGTCCTCAAATTCAGTTTTTACTGCCCTGGAGCTGGAACAATACAACCGTCATTTTAAACTGCAAGGCTTTGGCATGGAAAAACAGGCTCGTTTAAAAGCAGCGCGGGTGTTGCTGATAGGGGCTGGTGGGCTGGGGTGTCCGGTGGGGCTTTATTTGGCGGCCGCTGGGGTTGGGACCATCGGGGTGGTCGATGACGATCGGGTGGATCGCAGTAACTTGCAGCGCCAAATTGCCCATACGGTGGAAACCCTTGGACAACTGAAGGTAGATAGTCTGGTTGAAGCCATGCAAAGTATTAATCCCTGCTTAACGTATCAAAAGCATCCCGTTCGGCTGGGGGCGAATAATATTGCTGAGATGATCCAACATTATGATTTGGTTCTGGATGGTTCGGATAATTTTGCCACACGGTTTTTAGTGGCCGATGCCTGTTTTCTGGAGAAAATTCCGTTGTTGCAGGGGGCGGTTTTTGAATATGAGGCCCAATTGTCGTTATTTTTGCCCGATCAAGGCCCTTGTTACCGTTGCGTTTTTCCAAATCCTCCCGGTGCGCAAGCCTTGGCCCCTTGCGCGGAAGTTGGGGTATTGGGCGTGGTTCCCGGCACTGCCGGTTTGATGATGGCCACGGAAGCCATTAAATACCTCACCGGCATGGGGGCATCCATTCACGGAAAATTGTTAAGGTACAACGCACTGGCGCAAACCCTGAACACCTTAACGCTTTCTCGCAATCAGCAATGCGCCTTGTGCGGAGAAAACCCCACCATTGTAGAGCCGGTGGAATCCTTGATGACCTGCCAAACCCCCAACGATAGGGAGGCATTTGAAATTGAGGCTGAAGCCGCTAGTGCCCTGATTTTAAAGGGCGTTCAATTACTGGATGTGCGTGAGGATTTTGAGTTTCAAGCCGGTCATATTCCTGAGGCTATTCATATTCCTTTGGGTGTATTAAAGGCCCAAATCCCCCATCATCTTTTCAACGGGGAACAACCTCTTTTGATCTACTGTCAAAAAGGGCATCGTAGTCTGGAGGCGGCCCGAATATTGAGAGCACAGGGCTATAAGCCGGTTTACAGTTTGGCTGGGGGACTGGCGGGCTGGACCGGCCCGGTGCGCTTGCCGGTTTAGTGAAGGGTTTTAAGATCCATCACTGTCAGCTCCCGTTCGGGGTTGCTGCTGCGTACAAATTTATCCATCAGGGGCATTTGAAGGGCTTCTTGGGCTTTTTTGAGTTCGACTTCAAATTTTTTCCATTGCTCTTGATCCGCCTCACTCAAAGCGGGGTTGGTGATGGGTGTGTTGTCGGCATTGGGAGGCGCTGCGCCCATGGAGAGATAACCTTATTTTATGAGGGATGACGCTATTGGATTTTTGATGAAATGCTCGGTGCGGTTCATTACAAGGTGATGCGTTGTTTGAAAAACCATTCAAACACAAACAGGTTTAGCCATACCCTATCACTTTATTAAAGTTAAATATTGCAGTTACATTTTGCCATTAAGGGGATGGGAGCTTAGGGTATTGAGGGCTTAAGGGCAAGGGTTGCGGGGACTGCTCCTCGAACAGGGCCAGCCATTGGGCCACCCGTTCGGGTAGGTTTTCAGCCTGAGTGATATCTCGAACCACGGCCAGGCTATCCACACCGGTGGCTAAAACTTCCGGGGCGTTATGCAGAAAAATACCGGCAATGGCCACCAGCGGATAAGGCAGGCTGCGTCGCCAGCGCCGAACCGCTTCTAACCCTTGGGGCCTAAAGTACATGGTTTTGGTGGTGGTATGGAAAACAGGTCCAACTGCCATATAAGAGGGCCGAACAGCCAAGGCTCTGGCCACTTCCTGATAGCAATGGGTGCTGAGGCCCAGTTTTAAACCGGCTTTGTGAATGGCTTCCAGATCGGCTGTTTTTAAATCGTCTTGCCCCAAATGAACCCCGTAGGCGCCGTATTTCAGGGCCAGTTGCCAGTAGTCGTTGATAAACAAACGGCAGTTGAAAGAGTGGGCGTAGGCGCTGGCTTGGGCGATTTCCCGTTCCAGTTCCTCGCCTTCTAAATCCTTAATGCGCAATTGAATGGTGGAAACGCCCAAAGGCAAAAGCTTTTCCAGCCATTCAAAGCGGGGAACGATGGGATAAAACCCCAAGGGACGACTGCCGCAACCTGAAAATTCCGGGCGGTTTTGACCTGCTTCGGCAGTGGGGGTGAGCCATGGTAAATCTTCATGGGTTTCCGGCCAGCCTAAATGGGCCAAAGGCCCATGACCTTGACCCAGCGCCGGGGCCAGCCGGATGCCTTGATTGACATAAGCCTTGGCAATAACTATGGCATCCGGCACATTAAACCCCAACCCCACGCAGGCGGCCATGGCGGCGGATAACGTGCAGCCGGTGCCGTGGGTGTGCCGGGTTTCTTGTCGGGGAGAGGTCAGCCAGAAGGATTGACTGCCATCTGTCCAGAAGTCCTGACTCCATTGGTTCGCTTCATGATCATGATCGCCCTGCTGGCCCTCAAAATGGCCCCCTTTAATCAGCACCGATTGCACCCCCAGTTTCAGCAGTGCTTGCGCTGCGGCTTCCATGGCCTTGGCGGAACGAATGGGTTGGCCGGTTAAAATTTCGGCCTCCGGTAAATTGGGGGTCAGCAAATGGACGTGGGGCAACAAGTGGGTGGTCAGTGCAGCTAAGGTGTTCTCTTGCCGCAAGGCATGCCCACTGGTGGATACCATCACCGGATCACAAATGACAAAGGTGCTTTGAGTGCGTTGTATGGACGCAATGGCTTCCGCAATGCGCTGGATGCCTTCCGCATCGCCCAGCATACCCAACTTGATGGCCACAGGCGGTAAGTCTTGGCTCAGTGCTTCCAGCTGGGCTTTTAGCATGGCTGGAGAGCATAGCTCGATTAAATCAACGCCTTGTGTATTTTGGGCGGTGAGTGCGGTAATCACCGAGCAACCGTGAACCCCCAAGGCGTTCATGGTTTTTAAATCGGCCTGAATGCCAGCGCCGCCGCCGGAATCGGAACCGGCAATGGTCCATACAATGGGGCGTGTCATGCGTGTTGTCCTTCTTTCTGCTGGTGTTGATGCCAAAACGGGGTGCCTAAAACCGGGGTGCTGGGCATGGCCATTTCTCGCTGAGGCATGGGGCCTGCCTGATAGGCCAGCGCACCGGATTCTACTGCCAGGGCGAAGGCACGGGCCATGCTCACCGGATCGTGGGCTAGGGCGATGGCGGAATTCAGTAAGACTCCGTCAAAGCCCAGTTCCATCACCTGCGCTGCGTGAGAGGGCAAGCCAATGCCCGCATCGGCGATGAGTGTAACCTGTGGCAACCGAGCCCGCAGCAGTTGCAGGGCGTATAGATTCATGGGGCCTTTTCCGGTGCCAATGGGGGCCGCCCAGGGCATTAAAATCCGGCATCCGGCATCCACCAGTTTTTGAGCCACTATAAAATCCTCAGTCATGTAAGGAAACACCTCAAACCCGTCTTCAATCAGAATACGAGCGGCTTCCACTAGCCCAAAGGGATCGGGTTGCAAGGTGAAATCATCCCCAATCACTTCCAGTTTAATCCAGGGGGTGTTGAAAATTTCTCGGGCCATGTGGGCGGTGTTCACCGCTTCTTTCACCGTTCGGCATCCGGCGGTATTGGGAAGCACCCGCCAGTTTTTCTCTTTAATGAAATGCCAGAAAGCTTCCCCGCCTTGGGCGCCCGGTGCCTGTCGTCGCAGGGATACCGTGACCACTTCGGTGCCGGAAGCTTCCAGCGCTTGCCGCATAATATCGGGCGAGGGGTATAGCGCCGTTCCCACCAAAAGCTGGCTGTTTAAAGTTTGACCTCCAATATGCCACATGGTCAACCGCCTTGCATGGGGGCCACAATATCCAGTGTCTGGGCCTCTTTCAATGTTTGGGTGGTGTATTGATGCCGAGGGACAAAGGTGCCATCCACCGCCACGGCAATGGATTGGGAATCGTAGCCCAGGGTTTTTAACAAGGCTGCCACGCTGAGGGTGTCGGGCACTTGTTGGGTTTCACCGTTAATCAGCAGTTTCATTTTAAACTGTGGTTGCCTCTCTGTTGAATGGATGGAATGGTGTGTTTATCGTGATAGTTTCAGAGGTGCTTTCGGATTCTGTTTTTTTAAAGTCGGGCTGTGAAAATAAGGCTTGGTAGGCGGGTGCAATGGCTTGATTTTCCAGCGCCGCACAAACCAGTGCCACCAGTTGGGGCGAAATTAAAAATCCATGCCGGTAAAGGCCGTTCACCCGAATCAAGCCTGCTTCCATGTGGATGGCAGGCAAATGACTGGACAATGCGGGGCGGCAATTGACGGTGCTTTCCAAAATAGTGGCTTCCGCAAATCCTTCATGCACCGCAAAAGCCGCCGATAACAGTTCCATGGTGGATTGCGTGGTGATGGGCCGAAAATCCTCGCTTTCAATGGACGTGGCCCCAATCACATATTGGTGATTTTCCCGAGGGGCAATGTACAAGGGATATCGAGGATGCATGAGCCGAATGGGGCGACTCAGCTCCACCTCTGGGGCATGCACCTTAATGATCTCGCCCCGCACCCCTCGCAAGCTTTGCCAATCGGGCTTTCCGCCCAGCCCCCGGCAATCAATGGCCCAGTCAAATTGCCAATGTTGGGTGGCACTGATGACGGTATGGGCCGCCATGGATGTAACCGGGGTTTTAAAATAACAGTTAACCCCGGACTGGTTGAGTTGATGCGCCAAGGCCCGCAGCAGTTGCCGGTTGTCAATTTGTCCTTCATCAGGAATAAAAATACCCTGGCTGAAACGCTGACTGAGTTGAGGTTCCAGCGCTGCCAACTGATGGCTGGACAAGTGCCATTGAATGGAGTGGGCGGTTTGCTCAGGTACGTCCTCGGAGCTGCAAAGGCTAAGTTTGCCTTGCAGCATGCGTTTAAAATGCGCCAAATCGGGTAAATCCAAATGGTGGGCCACAATGATAGTGCCCAGCGTTTTGAAATAAACCGGAAGCTCCAGATGCTGTAACCGATGCTTCCACCGGGGTAAGGAATCAAAGCCCAATCGGGCTATCAATGGTTCTGCCGATTCCAGCTCAGAAATAGGGGAGAGCATGCCCGCCCCGGCATAGGCGCAACTGTTGATCACCGAGGCGTCATCCTTGTCAAACAGGGAGACTTGCCACCCCCGCTCAGCCAGAGCGAGGGCCAGCAATCGTCCCATTAAACCAGCGCCAACAATGCCAACGCTTTGGCTCATGTGGATAAGTGTCCGGTTTGCTCGGCCAGTTCCCGAACATCCTGGGTAATGCTCATGGAGCAAAACTTGGGGCCGCACATGGAGCAGAATTGGGCCTCTTTGGCCCCATCGGCGGGCAGGGTTTCATCGTGAAAGGAGCGGGCGGTTTCTGGATCCAGCGACAGGTTAAATTGATCGGCCCACCGGAATTCAAACCGGGCTTTGGACAGGGCGTCATCCCGGTAGCGGGCCGATGGATGACCTTTGGCCAAATCGGCGGCGTGAGCGGCCAGTTTGTAGGTAATCACGCCGGTTTTGACGTCTTCCCGGTTGGGGAGGCCCAGATGCTCCTTGGGGGTGACATAGCACAGCATGGCGGTGCCAAACCAGCCAATCATGGCCGCCCCAATGCCGCTGGTAATGTGATCGTAACCGGGAGCGATATCGGTGGTGAGTGGCCCCAAGGTATAGAAAGGCGCTTCATCACACTGTTTGAGCTGCTTTTCCATGTTTTCCTGAATCATGTGCATTGGCACATGGCCCGGCCCTTCAATCATGGTTTGCACATCGTGCTTCCAGGCAATCTGGGTCAGTTCGCCCAGTGTTTCCAGTTCCCCGAACTGGGCGGCATCGTTGGCATCGGCAATAGAACCCGGACGCAGCCCATCGCCCAGCGAAAAGCTGACATCGTAGGCTTTCATGATTTCGCAAATTTCTTCAAAATGGGTGTACAGGAAATTTTCCTGATGGTGGGCCAGGCACCACTTGGCCAGAATCGATCCCCCACGGGACACAATACCGGTCATGCGGTTGGCGGTAAGCGGCACATATTTGAGCAGTACCCCGGCGTGAATGGTGAAGTAATCCACCCCTTGTTCGGCTTGCTCAATCAAGGTATCCCGGTACAATTCCCAGGTCAGATCTTCCGCTTTGCCATCCACTTTTTCCAGTGCCTGATAAATAGGCACGGTGCCAATGGGAACCGGTGAGTTTCGCAAAATGTAATCGCGGGTGGCATGAATGTTGCTGCCGGTGGAGAGATCCATGACGGTATCCGCCCCCCAGCGACTGGACCACACCAGTTTTTCCACTTCTTCCTCAATGGAGGAGGACACTGCGGAATTACCAATGTTGGCGTTGATTTTTACCAGAAAATTCCGACCGATAATCACCGGCTCCAGCTCCGGGTGATTGATATTGGCTGGAATAATGGCCCGCCCACGGGCAATTTCCGAGCGCACAAATTCCGGGGTGATTTCATGGGGAATAGTAGCCCCCAACGCATTACCCTTTAAGCGGCTTTTGCGCTCCAGATCAATCAAGCCTTCTTTTAACGCTTGGTTGCGCAAGTTTTCCCGAAGGGCCACAAATTCCATTTCGGGGGTAATAATGCCTTGACGGGCATAGTGCATTTGACTCACGTTTTGGCCTGTTTTGGCTTTGCGGGGCTGGCGCTGCAAGCTGGAAACATTCAGTTGGCTTTTCCCGCCAAAGGCGTTAATTTGCCGATCGTATAATTCGGTATCGTTGCGCTTTTCAATCCAGCCGGTGCGAATGGGGGCCAGTCCCCGGCTGACATCAATGACTACATCGGGGTCGGTATAAGGGCCGGAGGTGTCGTAAATCACAACCGGCTCATTGTCAATCAGCTGGTCGCTGTTGAACGCCTTGGAGGGGGATAATTTCACTTCCCGATAAGGCACTCTGATTTCCGGGTGCAGGTTGCCGGTCTGGTATTTTTTGCTGGAATTGGGCAAGGGCTCGGTAGTGACCCCAACCTGGGTTAACAGGGCTTCGGTGACGCTCATTAAACTCTCTCCTTCAATATGAAACACCTAATTTAAAGATTCAATTTAAATACCCACTGATTGCAACTGGTTTAAAGCCGCTTGCGGCCGTTTTTTCACATTCAAATTAAAGCCGCTTGAGGCGGCTGCTCCCAAAGGCCCCCAGGCCTTTACTGTCCGAAAATCCCCGCAAGCATGCCAAGGGGGCTGAGTGCGCTGATAAATTGCCTGAAAAATATGATGTCATTCTAGTTCCCTCCGCTGGCATTACCCAGATCAGGTTTGACGGGTTTCATCGAATGAGCGATGATCTCAGTCGGCCGAAAAGGCCAACACCCCGATAGATGGTTATGAAATTGTGGCGTCACTGGTTTAACAGTGAACGGGTTCATCATAAGGGAACATTTACGGTTTTGCAAATCATTCCTGAAAGTGCTTGGGCTGTGTGATTTTTGGGTTGGAATCCCGACGGAAATGCGTATGGTTTTGAAATTAAAATCGGCCATGGCATGATTGGGGTGACGGCGAATTTGAAATGCTTATTTTTCAAATTTTTAAGAATGGCGGTTTTTTGTCATTCCGTTGTCATCAGTTTTGCCAATAATAAGGCGTAAGCGATGTGAGTGATCACCATCGCCTACCACCCTAAGGTTTATTGTTTTTATGGCCGCTACCATGAACCCCATGAACGCCCCTTGGCCTTTTTTAAGGCCAGATTTAAGGCAGAAACCGGGGTTGCGTTTTAATGCTTTGAATGGTGCGAATTCCGCAAAGTCCCAAACGGAAGGTGAACATTCTCTGGGTTCGTCTGGAACACTTCCAGCGGACCTTTTTTCTTTTCAGGCTCCGATTTTTCAGCCTCCTGTTTTTCATGCCTCGGCGGGAAAAAATCGTTTTGCCGTAATTGGCGACGCCGGAACCGGCGATGCTGCCCAATATAACATATCCCGGCAAATGGAGGTATGGCGACAACAATTGCCGTTTAATCAGGTTTTGGTGTTGGGCGACAATGTTTATCCCGCTGGAGAACCGGCTTTGTTTGATGAACGAATTACCCAGCCTTATCAAAATTTAAGGCGACAGGGCGTTCAATTTTTCCCGGTTTTGGGCAATCACGATGTGAAAGCGGGCTTTGGCAATCAGCAGTTAGCCTATTGGGGGGTGCCGCCCTATTACAGTTTTAAAATGGGTTCTCCCGGCGCGGATGTGGAAATTTTCGCGGTGGATACTACCGTGATGCTACCGGGTTATCTGAATGGGTTTGATCACAATCCCGCCGCTTTCGCCCAAAGGGACAAGGCCCAGTCGCTTTGGCTGGAGGAGGCTTTGGCCCGTAGCAATGCCTCCATGAAGGTGGTGATGGGCCATTACCCGCTATTCTCTAAAGCCGCTTTCGCCAAGCCCAAGCGGCTGCTGTTTCAACAAACCCTGGAGCGCAAGCTGTCGGATATTTTGGTCCGCCATCAGGTGGATTTGTATCTGGCGGGGCACGAGCACCATTATGAAGCGCCGGTGGGGATAAACGGGGTTCGCTACATGGTGAGTGGGGCCGGTGGGGGCAAGCTGGATCTCCCTCAAAAAGGGGTGCCAGAGGGTGCGGGCGTGGTTAAGAAAAATCATTTTATGTTGTTTGAAAACACACCTGCCGGTTTGAGTTACCGGGTTATTTCCGATCAGGGCAAAGTGTTTGATTTTGGTTTGATTCCCCGCAAGCGCCGAGTATTGGACACCCTGATTTAGATCAGTGGGTTTAAAGCGTCAGAAAAACCTTTTATCAATGGTCGGCTTGCTTTACGATGCGGGGAAGCGTGGCATACAATGAGAATCAGGAACCCCCATCCCTTTTCACGCTTCAGGCAAAAACCGGGCGGGTTTTCTTTTTTATAAGCACACACTTGTTTTTATGATGGACCGGCCATGACCCTCAATCAGCCACTACTCAGCGCCCAAAGAATTGTCATTAAACTGGGAACCCAGGTGGTGATTGATTTGGCCGGGGATTCCGGGGGACGTTTTGCCACCGAGCGATTGGCCGAGTTAACCCGTCAGTGCGCCCAACTGGTTGCCCAGGGCAAGGAAATTATTCTGGTTTCTTCCGGTGCGGTTGGTTTGGGGCGTCAAGCCTTGCATTTAACGGGAACGCTTAGCCTGAACGATAAGCAGGCTTGTGCGGCGGTGGGTCAAAACTTATTGATGGAAGCTTACCGGAATTTGTTTCAGCAATCCGGCCTGATTACAGCGCAGGTGCTGTTAACCGCCACCGACTTTGCCGATCGCAAGCATTATTTGAACTTGCGGCAAACCCTGGAAGCCCTGCTCAAGTTTAAAGCCATTCCCATTATCAACGAGAATGACACCACTTCCACCATGGAGTTGCAGGAAGAGAGCTATACCAAAGGCTTTGGGGACAACGATATGTTGTCTGCCCTGGTGGCCAGTAAGCTGGACGCTGATTTGCTGGTAATTTTAACCAACGTGGACGGCATTTATACCGACAACCCCTTTACCAACCCCAACGCTCAGCGCATTTCACGCATTGAGAATTTTCAGGACTTCCAGAAAATCGAAGCCTCCGGCCAATCCTTGCTGGGACGAGGCGGCATGTCCTCTAAGTTGGAAGCGGCCCGCATGGCGGCCCTGAGTGGGGTGCATACCCTCATCACCTCTGGGGTTTCTCCCCAACCTTTGGAAGCTTTGTTGGCCCCGCAACCGGAGCCTGTCGGTACACTGGTGCTCCCTCAGGCGTCCTTCTTGAGCGGCAAAAAACGCTGGATTGGCATGGCTTCCGGGTATCACGGGGCGATTGTGGTGAACGCTGGCGCCCGAAAAGCGCTGGTGGAAAAACAGGCCAGCTTGCTCGCCATTGGGGTGGTTGGGGCGCAAGGTGATTTCTTTGCCCAGCAGGTGGTGCGTATTCTGGATGAAACGGGCGTCGAAATTGGGCGGGGACTGACGCATTTTTCATCGCATGAAATTGAGCGCATTAAAGGGCTGCAAAGTGAAAAAATTGCCGATCGACTGGGTTTTGACGCGGATGGCAAGGTGCTGGAGCGACAAGAAATCGTCCATCGGGACAATCTGGTGATTTTTGAGGAATATGGCGTTTAAGGAGCAATGGTTATGGTCACCCAATCGGTCAATCCACTGGAAATAACGCTACAGGGCAGCAAAAATGCCTTTTTGGCCATGGCGACGCTTTCTACCGCCCAAAAAAATGAGGCCTTGAGTCAATTTGCGGTCATTATTGAGCGGAACACCGCATTGTTGCTGGCTGAAAACCAGAAAGATATTGCCCAGGCTGAAAAAGACGGGTTAACCACCAGCCTTTACCAGCGCTTGAAGCTGGATGAGGGCAAAATCAGGCAGTTGGCCCAAGGCATTCGGGATTTGATCAAACTCCCCGATCCGGCAGGACAGGTACTCTCTCGCACCCAGCTGGATGAGCGCCTGATACTGGAAAAGCAGACCGTGCCGCTGGGCGTGATTGGCATTATTTTTGAATCTCGCCCGGATGTCATTCCTCAAATTCTTTCTTTAATTTTAAAAAGTGGTAACGCCGTGGTGTTGAAAGGCGGTCGAGAGGCCGTGTATTCCAATCAGGCCTTTATGGGGCTGGTTGCCGAGCTAAATCGGGCTTGCCCGTTTTTGCCTGCTGGCTGGGCCACCTTGCTGGATAGCCGTGAAGCGGTGCAGGAAATGTTGAACTATCCGCAATATGTGGATTTGATCATTCCACGAGGTTCTAATCAGTTGGTGCAATCCATTATGGCGGCCACTAAAATTCCGGTGCTGGGCCATGCGGATGGGGTTTGTCATTTCTACATTCACCCCAGTGCGGACTTGGCCCAAGCCATTTCGTTGGCCATCGACGCCAAAATTCAATACCCCGCCGCCTGCAACGCGCTGGAAACCCTGCTGGTGGATCAGGCCGTGGCGCTTCAGTATTTGCCTCGCTTTGCTGAAGCGGCCCATCAGGCTGGGATTGCCTTAAAAGGCTGTGAGCAAACCCGAGCCATATTGCCACAGATTGAACCGGCCAGCGATGCGGATTGGCGCGCCGAGTATGGTGATTTAACCCTGGCCATTAAAGTGGTGGCCGATTTGGAGTCCGCCATTGGGCATATTAACCAGTATGGCTCTCATCATACCGATGCCATTGCCGCCAAAGACCCTGAAGCGCTGGAGCGGTTTATGAACGCCGTGGATTCGGCCTGTGTGTTCGCCAACGCCTCCACCCGTTTTGCGGATGGGTTTCGCTTTGGCCTGGGTGCGGAAATTGGCATTAGTACCGCTAAAACTCATGCCCGTGGGCCAGTGGGTTTGGAAGGACTGGTGATTTACAAGTACAAACTGCGAGGCGAAGGCCAAATTGTGGCCGATTACGTGGGCGTAAACGCCAAGCCGTTCCTGCATCAGCCCTTGCCGTAATCTCATCGTACTTGCTTGAGGCGTTGTCCCTGCTTTGTGGAGGCGCCTATAAAATCCAAAAAAATAAAACCTAAAAAAACGGACTCCGTTGAGAGTCCGTTTTTTTGAAGTTTTCCGCTGATTTAGCTATGAACGGGCGTTTTGCCGGTGCGGTAGGTCTTAACCGTATCCGGGTTAATGGATACCCAGGTAAAGGATTTTTCGCTGCCCGATTCCTCTTCCCGTCCTTCGGGAATGCGGGTGACGTAGGTGCCACCGTAACGCCCCCGGGAGAAGCTGACCATTTTTTCCTTGGCTAAATTTTGCAGCGCCTTGCGGATGGTGTTGCTGCTGACATCCAGATCCTTGGACAGGATACCCATGGCCGGTAACTTATCGCCCACTTTATAACTTTGGCGGATGAGCGTTTTGAGATGCTGCTCCACTTTTTCGTAGTTGTAGAAGCTGACTTCCTCGGCAGGGACAAAGATGCTGGTATCCATGGGGGCCAGCTTGGTGGCATCCGGTTTACGAACCACATAGGTGCCGTAGCGTCCCCGTTTGGAGCGCAGAATGCCTTGCTCGGCCAGGCGGCGCATGGCGTCATGCACGGTTTTAATACTCACCTTGAACAGATCCGACAACTCCAGATGCGAGGGGAGTTTGTCGTTGGTTTCAAAGTTTTCGGCCACCAGTTTTTTCAAATCCCGTTCCAGTTGGTCAATCAATGTTTCCGATTCAATGGCGCACAGGCTTTCGGACTCAATATCGGGAATGACCCGCAATGCCCAGTTGGCTTTGTTGCCCCGGTTGCCCAGACTTTTTAAAATCCCGGTTCCCGATAAGAATTCCAGAGCCAGCCGGGTGGTGTTTGGAGCCGATAGAATGGTTTTGGCGATTTCTCGGGCCGAAGGCAAGGTTTGCCCCGGCTGAAAGCCCTGTTCCACAATAAAGTGCTTGATGGCTACCACGGCCTGATCCCGCTTGGATGTTTGCTTGCGCATGCGCTGACCAGAGCTGTCCACACTGCGAACCAGAGTGCCAATGCGTTGCTTGGACTCCACGTGGCCTTCATCTTCAATATAACGAATGGCGTTTTGCACCGTGCCGACGCTAACCCCCAGATAGGCGGCAATTTCCGCTTTTTTGGGCAGCAGGTGGTTTTCGGTGACGGTGTGGTTTTGCAGGGAGGCCACAATCCAGTTTTTGAGCCATTCGGCGATTAACGTGTCTTTGGTCGCGCCGGGGGCTTGAAAATCGGGGATTTCCCGAGGTAGTTGATTGACTTCCACACGCACCAGCGCCGCTTTGCTAACGTTTTCCAGTTCGGAGTAGCCCATCGCCTCATCCATATCCATGCCCAGATCGGTTGGAATGCTGTCGTTTTGCGTTTGAAGGGCGACGTTGTTGTGAGCGGCAGGGTGAATGCCGGTATTTGATACGACCATAAGTACCTGAGTCCTCCCCGTAAGGTGTCAAATTGATATATTTAATAAAGCCTATTGTCCCGTTAAATGTCCACCTGGTGCGTTTTGCCTTGTCCCGGTTGGATTCTTGTTTATATTAAAACAGTGGGTTTTCATTTGTTGCTAGAGAACCCTTATTTTTGTAAATGGCCTTCGATGACTGTTTGGCAGGAATGAAACCGCTTGTAATTTGGTTAATAAGCCGCCAGTGGCCAAGCGTTTTTGAGTCATTTGAAATATCCAAAGAAACGTGATCCGGGATGTGAAGGTGGAACTCTTAAACGGTTAAAAACAAAACGTAAGTGTAATTAAAACGCTTTCTAGTTGCAAGCACTTTAAACGAAAAAAACAAAGCCTTACCATTCCGTTGCTGCAAGCTTCTTTTGAACCATAAAAACAAACTAAAAACATCCCACGATGGGGTGCGGTTTAAAGCTTGAAATTCACCATTTTTTCAGCGTTTTTTAAACCCTGTTGTGGACGGGGTTTAAGCAAAAGCGCTGGCAAATGGATGCCCAATTCAATGATTGGTTAAAGTTAAATTTGGCTCTTTATTTTTTGGCAGGCTTGGATGGGTTTCCTTTGAACATCATCTCAAACACATTACCCCACCAGTTCTGATTAAGATTTTCGGTGGGTTGATAGGCGGGGTTTTCCGCATCGGCATTTAAGCTGGAAAGATCCTGCGGGGCGATAGTTTGGGTGAGCATCCTGTTGATGGTAGGCTGGGAATCCTGAGATTGGGCATAGGGCATACTGGTTGTATTCATCAGCCCCTGAGAACCTTCGCCACCCAGGCTGAAGTTGGCGGCTGAAAATTGACTGGGACTAAACAGGTAGGGAACAGCGCTTTGCACCAAAGTGCCATTACTGGTAGTGGTGACTGTGGGTGATGAGGGGGGGGCCGGTGGCGGTGCTGGGGTTGCTGGCAGAATGGTAAAATCGCCAGCAACGTTGGAAATTGCGTAGTTGGTGCTGCTCAGTCCAAACGGGGTAAGGCTATAAACGCCTGCTGCCGTGGTGTTGGTTACTGGCGTTGAAAAGCCCAGACTGCCGCCTAGCACGCTGCTGTCTTGCCCCAGTACAAAGCCCGAGTAACTGGCGTTGAAACTGGGGTTGCTGGCCCCATACAGTCGGCTGGCGTTATCGGCGGTGACGGTTAAGGCCGCCGGGTTCACGCCGAGGGTGCCGTTGGCGTAGCTAATGTCGTAGTTACTGCTAGAAAAACCGGAGGGGGTGATATCGTAGTCGCCCACATTGCTGGCGCTGTTGGCGGGGGTAGAAAATCCCAGACTGCCGCCTAGCACGCTGCTGTCTTGTCCCAGTACAAAGCCGGAGTAACTGGCGTTGAAGCTGGGGTTGCTGGCCCCGTACAGTCGGCTGGCGTTATCGGCGGTTATGGTTAAGGCCGCCGGGTTCACGCCGAGGGTGCCATTGGCGTAGCTAATGTCGTAGTTGCTGCTAGAAAAACCGGATGGGGTGATATCGTAGTTGCCCACGTTGCTGGCGCTGGTGGCTGGGGTGGAAAAGCCCAGACTGCCGCCTAGCACGCTGCTGTCTTGCCCCAGTACAAAGCCCGAGTAACTGGCGTTGAAGCTGGGGTTGCTGGCTCCATACAGTCGGCTGGCGTTATCGGCGGTGACGGTTAAGGCGGCGGGGTTCACGCCGAGGGTGCCGTTGGCGTAGCTAATATCGTAGTTACTGCTAGAAAACCCGGATGGGGTGATATCGTAGTTGCCCACGTTGCTGGCGCTGGTGGCCGGGGTGGAGAATCCCAGACTGCCGCCCAGCACGCTGCTGTTTTGGCCAAGTACAAAGCCCGAGTAACTGGCGCTGAAGCTGGGGTCGCTGGCCCCGTACGCTCTGCTGGCGTTATCGGCGGTTACGGTTAACGCCGCCGGGTTCACGGTGAGAGTGCCGGGGGACATATTGAATTGATAGCCCAGCTCGGAGGTTAGCGTGCCTAAGTTGGCTGAAATGGCATAGTCACCGGCATCGCTGGCGCTGGTTGCCAGGGTGCTAAAGGTACCACTGCCGCTGACAGCGCTGCCCAGCGTGTCTCCATCCACCAACAGGCCAGATAAGCCCCCTGTAAAGGTTGGGTTGGCAGCGCCATACAGCCTGTTATTGTTATCGGCGCTAAGGGTTAAGGTGGGAGCCAGACTGTACATCATGACATTCCCGTTTTCGGCGATGGTGCCGGGGGCATTGCCGCCAAAAGTACGGTTATAGCGCTTGGTAAAGCCGGTTAAGCCCCCCAGTGTGTTGTTGGCCGGATTGCTGGAATACACCAGCCAGCGCCCATTGGCAGCGCTTAAAGCGGAAGCCCCGGCGCTGTTAATGAGATTATTACCGGCGGCCAGTACAATGGCGTTGCCCGTAGCGGTGCTGGTTAGGGTGGTACCACCGTTTAGCGTTAAATCCCCCGATAAAGCCCGTAGCAAAATACTTTTGCTACCGTTATTAATACTGCCCGTTGTAATGCTGCCGCCATACACTTCCAGCGGCATGTTGTAGGCAGAGGTGTCCCAGGGGCCTGTAATAGTAACCGCCCCGCTGCCAGCGCTGGAATCGCCAAAAATAACTTTGCTGGGAGTAACGGTGGCCCGATCAATATAGTTTAAAAACGTATTTCCCAAAGCCAAACTGCCAGCGCCGCCGTTTAAACCAATGCTGGTAGAAGAGGTGTAAGGCTTAAACGTGATCTGGCCAGATGTTCTTAAGGCTAGAAAGGTCGGGGTAAAACTGTAGTCATTGGCAGCCAGGGTTATGTTTCCGGTCATTGTATTGCTGCCAATGGCATTGGTGCCTGAGTTATTTGTGAATAAGCCGTAAGACAAGGCTCCAATTCCTTTAAGTCCGCTTAAGGAAATGTTAGCACTACCTGTACTTAAAACTCGACCCCCACCGGCAATGGAAATACCTTGATTGGAGCCGGCCGCTCCGCCTCCACCGATGCCCGTTAGTTGAACGTTGCCATTAAGTGAAGTAATTACACTGTTTCCGCCAAATAGAGAAATGCCATGGTTAAGGTTTCCAAAAGGGTTGCCGCCCCCGGTGCCATGGAGGGTAATGGTTGCATTGCCTGTACTTCTAACTGTGCCTCCTGAATTAAAATCAATGCCTATGCTGGTATTACCGGCGGCCGATAATCCACCCTGGCCGGTGATGGAGATGTTGCCATTGACACTATTAATACCAGTAGTGTTTCCGCCTGCGAAACGAACCCCAGATAAAGCGTTGGTGCCCGTCCCCCCTGTACCATGGAGGGTAATGGTTCCATCGCCTGTATTGTTGACTTGGCTTCCAGTGTCCATGTATATGCCCATACTGGATGGAGCAGAGACGGTGCTAAGACTGCCTTGACCCGTTAAAAATACATTGCCCGAAACCGTATTAATTCTTCCGGCACTCCCCAGCAAAGTAATACCGGTTGCTGCGGTGCTACTGATTCCCATGCCTGTTCCGTTGAGCGTAATGGCACCGGCGGCGCTGGTACCGCTGCTGGTAATTTGCCCCGCATTGATGAAAATGCCACTGCCGCCAACCCCACTTTCCCCGGTTAGGGATATCAGGCCGGTTTGAGTGGTTAGTTTGGCGCTGGACCCATTGAGGAATATTCCATGATTTGTAGTTGTGCCGCCGCTACTTTTGCCGAATGCCGTTAAGTTGCCAGTGGTGGTAATAGCCTGAGATGTATTGACTAACTCAATACCGTGACGACTGGTGGTTGAACTGGCGGAGCCTTCTCCACGAAGTGAAATATTACCAGCAGCTGCGGTCAGGTTGGTATTGTCTAGTTTGATGCCCACCAAATGGGTAGTGGTTCCTATGGCATTGGTGGTTAAGGGGTTGGTGCCCCCACCCATGGTAATGCTGCCATCATTGGTGGTTATATTGGTATGGGTTAGCGCAATGGCCCCCGAGTCAACCGCATCGCTATTGCTGTTGAGTACAAGGTTTAGCTTGTTATTGGTGCTGCTAATGGTCACTTTACTAAGCGACGTTCCGCTGGCAATAATGGAGTTATGGGCTTTTAGGGTCAAGGTGGCATCGCCGCCGGTGGTTTTAGCAATGGTGGTGCCTTCGGCAATGGTAATATCACCGTCTTGGCTGTTGGTGCCGCCGGTAGAGGTTTGAATGGTGACATCGGTGCCATTGTTCAGCGCCGCTTGTATGGTACCAGACGTTACAATGGCGGTATTGTTGCTGGTGTTATAGGTAATGGGGTTGGTTCCCGATGAGGTGACGTTGGTTTCGACCCCCGCATTTTGAATGGTAATGTTATTGGGATCTAGTAACCATTGTCCGCTTTTGCCCTTGGCCGCGCTGGCATCCACCGACCCGGTGGCCTGTAGCAGGTTATATCCAGAGGTTTCTACCAAGCCGCCGTTTCCGCTTTCTGCTCCGCCTTTGGCTTCAATGTTGCCTTGAAACAGGGTGTTTTTATCGGCCCATAAAATCACCTTGCCCCCGTTGCCCTGCTTTAAGGCATTGGCCGTAATGAGAGTGTCCGCATCGCTGTAATTAAACAGGGCATTTCGAATCAAGGCGTTTGTACCCTGATAATCCCCACCGATTAAAACCGTACCGCCCCCTTGAGGGCCTGATACGCTGATATCACTCCCGGAGAGGGTCTGAACCGCATCTCCCAGCATGTGAACCGTGCCACCCTGGCCGCCCTCAATACCGATGGCCTGAATTTGCCCCCGGTTCACGGTGGTGTCCCCTTCCAGTAAAATATGGCCCCCATTGGGGTTCAAGTCCGAGCCATTGGCCAGCAATTGTCCAGCGTTTTGAACCACGGCGGTATGGTCATCGGTTTGGCCAATGGCCACAATCTGCCCGCTGGCATCCTGAGCAAATCCGGTGGCCTTGATAATGCCGGTATTGTTCACGGTGGTTTCATAAAAAGATTGCGCCAGTTTGGCTTGCAGGTGGATATTTTGCCCGGTAATACTGCCCTGGTTCAGAATGGCGTTTTGATAGCCCTGCACTTTTTGTTTCAGGCTTTGATCCACCGTAATATCAATGCCAATATTCTCGTTGACGTGATAAGTCAGTTGGTCGCCAACGGCTATTTTCACTTGGGGTGCTTGTATCGATCCCTGGTTTTCCACCGCCCCGGCTAACATGGCAATGGATTCGCTGGCTTGAATATGACCATGATTGACAATAGCGCCCGCTGGCAAGTCACTGTCGTTTTGAAAGGTGTAATTCCCGGCCAGAAAATCATCGTTTCTAATGTTCAAGGTGCTGGCCACCAGCCCTTGTACGTTCACCTGCGAGCCCGCCCCAAAAAAGATGCCGCTGGGATTGATAAGAAACACTTTGCCAGTGGCGTTCAGGGCGCCTAAAATCTGGCTGGGGCTGCCCCCGGTAATGCGGTGCAAGCTGAGCGGGGAAATAATATTAACCGTATTGCCCGCCCCGATATTAAAGGTGTTGTAGTTAATAATGGCCCGGTTGCTGGCGTTGATGGTCAGGCTGTTGCCATTGTTCTGAAAGGAGGCCGAACCAGAGACGGTTTGGTATCCGGTGGGCAGTTCCGCCCCGGCGTTTGCTGTGGTTAGTATCATACCGGCCAGCAAGGCACTTACCGCCAGTGGCAGGGCATTTTTTAAGCCCAGGCCCGAAATCCATCCGGGTTGATCTTTTTCCTCGGTTTGAAAGCACACAATGCGGTTATTGGAAAACTGGATGTAGCGATGCTGGTTGCGTCCGCTGCGAATAATCATCCGGCAGGTACCTTTCAATTGCAGTCTCGCTGAGAAGGAAAATAGGGGAAGAATTCGAGGGTCGGTAATCTTGTACTAGCTGTATCGGTCAGCTGTCCAAAAACTTGAGGGCTGCATTTCCCTTAGAATAAATTGCTTTGCAATCCAAAATGCAGGCGAGCCCTGTTTTCATCATTCCCTTGGCGAATCAGGGGAAAACCAACATCTACCCGCCCGACCAGAAAGCGGGTTAACTGAATCCGCAGCCCAACGCCCACCCCCAACATGGTGGCCTTGGGTATTTCCCCAACCACGGGCCGGTTTACAACCAGTTGGCCAAAGTCACCAAAGCCCACTACTTGAATCATCTTTCCCAGCGGGCGCTTCATAAACGGCAGTTTTACTTTTTCGGGCAATAGAAAAGCCGGTACATATAACTCGGCACTCAGCCCATAGCCCCTGTCCCCAATTTGTCTGCCTTCGGAATAGCCACGAACGCTGTAGGCTCCACCCAATTGGAACTGTTCTGCCGAAACCAGTCGGCTGGGGCTATATTGATAATTGCCTCTTAAAACCCCGGTGGTATTCCAGGGCAGTTTTTGCACGCGGGTCAGCCCGCCAGTCATGGAAAAAAATCGGGTGCCAGAGCCTGTTTTACTGGCCAAGGTGGTATTCCCTTCGGAGCCTCCCAGCACGTTCAATCCGATGCCAAATTCCTGGTTCAGGTAGGTACGGCCTGAGCGATCATTGAAAAATCCATTGAATCCGGGCCGCAATACCCGCAGCCGATCCCGGTGAAAGGGCTGATCCGCTAGATCTGTATTCAGGTTTTTAAAATCAAAGGCAATTTCAGCGGCTAGTTTGCCTCGGGCAGAATGCCACAGGGTTTGCCGCAGCAACGGGCTAAAAATATGGGCAGAAGAGCGGATATCCAGTGGTTTTAAAGCGCCGCCCAGTTTCACTTTGCTATAGGCATAGTTTAGCCCCACGGAGGTGCCATGAGCACCTACCGGCAAGGCATACTGGTTTACCAGTCCAAAAGAGCTGCTGCCCAGACTGACGGAGGTGGTATTGGTATCGCCCAGCCCCAGCATATTGTTATGAGTGGCGGTCAGTCCATACCTGAAAATTCCGATATTTTTCCGGCCCAAATTATCCCAAAACGGTGTAAGGTGCAGCGGGAACTGCTCTTTCAGGCTCAGAACCACATCGGTGCTTCCGCTGGATTTCCCTTTTTCCAGACGGGCCTGAACTTTGAGATCCGGGTTTTCATTAATCCACCGGATTCCGGCGATTAAAGGATCCAGATTAAGCGGGTCCCCCGGTTTTAAACTAAGGCGGGGCAAGATGGCTTTTGACTTGAACCAGGTACCCTCTTCCAGATGGATTTCTCCTACTTTGACTTCCAGCGCTTTTAACCGCAGGGTATGGCCTTGCAGCGTTTGGGGTGGAATATAAACCTGACTGTTGACAAAGCCAGCCTGAACGTACAGCTGGGTCAGCGTTTCGGCCAGTGTTTGAATGTCATTAAAAGCAAGTTCACGGTTACGATAAGGCTTGATGGTCTTTTCTACGGCCTCATTCGAAAGCAGAGTCACTCCCTCAACCTGAATGTCCCGAACTTCAATCAATAATTCGCTGGAAATGGGTTTTTCGGAACCGGGTTGTTCCAGTTCAACCGGGCTTAAATCGTCGGGTTGATCCCGTTGTGGGGCACGGTTGGTGGGCGTTCCCGATTCCGGGGGCGCGTTTTGAGGAATGGCCCAAGGCTGTGTGTTGGATTGAATAATAGCCCCGGGGGTTAAGTTTGAAGGCTGAGTTTGAGCATAAGCAACAGAAAGTAGTCCCAAAAAAAGCAGGAGACATTTAAAGAGGATCGTCATCAAGCAACTCTATTTATCTTGGGGATATATCAAGCATAGCAGTCGTTGCGCAAATGCGACCAAATCCCGCAAAAATCTACCCTGAATGCATTGCTCAATCATCATTCAGAGCAACCGCAAGAAGCGCTCTTTCTCAATCATGCGAGCGCCCGCCGTAAAGCCCTCTCTGCCTGACCTCTCTTCTTGATCTTTCTGTTTGATCTCGGGAGAAGTTATTCCCCCCGGTATTCGGCAAAGTTGTTACGGGTTTCCACCAGTCGCAACCGAGCCAGTTGGGCTGGTGCGGGTATGTGGGGGGCCAGCTCATGCCAGATGGCCCAAACGATATTTTCAGCGGTGGGAATCAAGCCCTGCATAAAATCCACGTCCACGTTCAGGTTTTTATGATCCACCCGATCCAGAATGACCCGTTTTACAATCTGATCCAGTGCATAAATATCCACCACCATCCCCAATCGGGGGTCGGGTTGGCCTTTGACCGTTACTTCCAGATCGTAGTTGTGTCCGTGTCCGTTGGGGTTGTTGCATTGACGAAACACCCGTGCGTTTTCATCATCGCTCCAGTCCGGGTTAAAAAGCCGGTGACTGGCCGGAAATTCGTATTTACGGGTTAAAAACATCCAGTTGGGTTGAGCGTTCATGGTAATTGGTCCGTTCCGCCATAATATTCCACAAATAAATCATCGCTTTCTTGCAGCCTTAAGCCCACCAGCGCTAAATTCATACTGTCCAGCCTTGGTTTCAGCCGACTCCAAAGCAGTTGAGAGAGATTTTCCAGCGTGGTGAGGCGATCTTTGAAAAAATCCACCTGCAGGTTCAGGTTTTTGAAGTCCAAAGGGGTTACCACCTCTTCATTCAGGATGACTTTCAAATCCTTCAGGTTCACCACCATGCCGGTTTCTGGCTGCACCAGACCGGACACGCTGACTTCAATTTCATAGTTATGGCCATGTCCCAGCGCATTGCTACTGGGGCCAAACCGCTGAAAATTCTCGGCATCGCTTAACTCGGGCAGCCGTAAAAAGTGCGCTGAAGAAAAGCGGGCTCTGCGAATAACCGTTACACGTTGCGGTGTCGATTTCATGGTACTGAACTTTCTGTAGCCTGAAGTGAGGAGCTTCCGGTTTGGCGTCCGCACTGTTTAACGATTAGGCGTGGGTGATTTCTGGGAAGTAGTTTTCAGCGTGGGTGGCCCAGGCGTTGTGAGCATGAATGCTTTCCAGTGCGTCGACCGACAAATTGAAACCGCTCACCCCTTTCAAGTCTCTCAAAAACAGGGTGGACTCCCGAATGACATCTTCCACAAACTTGGGATTATCATACGCTTTTTCTGTAATGAATTTTTCATCAATGCGCTTGATCAGGGGGTAAACCGGGCAGGAGGACGCGTCTTCAAACCCTGCGATCACATCTTCAATCCACACCATGGGATGCTCAGTCTGGCTGTCCAGCAGGATATCGGCCCGGATTTCGGCCCGTTGGTTGTGGGCGCCGTAATCGGAAATGGCTTTACTGCAAGGGCACAAGGTGGCGCAAGGCACCATCAGGGACAAAATAAAGCGGTATTGATCCTGTTCGTTCAGGGTGCCTTTAAAGGTGCACTCATAAGCCATTGGGGCGCTCAGGCCGCTGACCGGGGCGGCCTTATCCATAAAATAGCGAAATTTAAGCTCAATAAAGGCCGATGGGGCTTCCAAACGCTGCTTGGCCTCAATTAAAAACTCTTTTAAATCCAACCCAAAGGTTTTGTTTTCGCTCCATTCGCTCAGCTGAATGACAAACCGGGACATGTGGGTTCCCTTGAGTTCGGCGGGCAGGCCCACACTCATGGTGGCTACCGCTTGAACGGTTTGCGTTTTTCCATCTTTTTGCAGCACCTGCATCGGAATTTCAACGTTTTTCACCCCAACCTGGTTCAGGGTGACGCCACGCTGGTCTGCCAAGCCTTGAACATCCAGCAGGGTGGATGATTGGTTCACGTTCGTATTCGGTTGGGTCATCTCAACAGTTTCCATTCATTGGGGTTGGGGAAATTAATTGAAAGCGTTTGGTGCGACGGGCATCAATAGTCAATAAGTCTGAAGGGGACATGAATTTGACTTCAAAAGTGAGCTTTGGCTGACATCATATCTGAAATCCTGACAGGCGTCCAAACAAAAGTTACCGATCGGTATATTGGGCGGTGTGGGCTGGCGGCTGAAAGCACCCAGTCATTGTTTCTTTTGATGTGGCCCATCATTTTGCAACCCTCCTTGAGTAAATTCTGAACTTGGGTAAGATAAAGGTCATGAACACCCTTTCCTCATTACCCCCCGATTCAGAACTGGCTTATCAGGCCATGAAAGCCTGTCTGGAGAGTTCCGCCGATGTTTACGTTCAGCTCAATGCCCTTCGGGAGTGGGTGAATGTCCACTATCCGGATTTTGAGCTTTATCTGGAGGATGTCTGGAACGAACGAACCGAGGGGGAGACCCACTTTGAGTACATCCTGCGCTCTCGCCGCACCCTGAACGAAACGGAAGTGCTGGGTTACGATGTTTATAAAAACCATCAGGACCAGAAGGGGGTTTGGCATTTGGATGAGTATGTGTCGAGTCTGCGGATTTTGCAGGATCCACGCTGCTTACTGGATTTTATTCGGGACAATACACCTTGCTAGCGGGATAGTGGATTAGGGTGGTTAAGGGGTGAGCCAATGCGTGGCCCGCTAAGTGGGAAGGGATGGCAGGGTTTAAACCGTCTAGGTCTACTCTTGGAACGATTTAGAGGCTACCCTCTGGAAACGGGGCCGGGAATGGGTTATGCTATCAATAAGGAAGTAATAGAGTGATTTAGACATGACTTTTTTTCAAAGTTTAGTAGTTCGTTCCTGATTGCGTTCAGAACGTATCGGTACGGGTAAGCGCCTTAACCGGGCTTACTGATGGGAACATTCCCTTTGGTACCGCTGGCGCTGCGTTGCTTCCGACAAAACAGATTTTTTAGCAATGACTAAGGATGACTTGTCATGATTGACCTGCATATGCATACCATCTTTTCGGATGGTTCCGTTCGCCCTGAGGATCTGGTGCAACTGGCCGTGGATAATAACCTGGAAGCCATTGCCATTACCGATCACGATACCACTGAGTCTCTGGCGCATGCTCAAAAGGCCGCCGAAGGCCTGGATCTGGAAATTATTCCGGGCATTGAGGTGAATACGGTGTGGAAGGAAAAAGAAATCCACATTCTGGGCTATTACATCGATCCCGAAGATTCCACCCTGCAGGCGGTGATTGAAAATCACCGCAATTCTCGGGTGGTGCAGATTCAGGAGATGGCCCAAAAGCTGAAAGCCAAGGCCCGTTTGAATATTTGCTACGAGGACATCATTAAAGAGGCCAGTGATATTGGCACCATCGGGCGTCCGCATGTGGCCAGGGCCATTATCGCCAAAGGTGGAGCCACCACCATTTCTCAGGCTTTCAACAAGTTTTTGAACCCCCGTTGTGAAACCTACGTTCGTCGTAAAACAGTGCCTCCCCACGAGGCAGTGGAAGCCATTCATGAAAGCGGTGGTATCGCCGTGATTGCCCATCCGGGGGACTTGGAAATTATTGAGGAACTGGCTCAGGATTTAATGAATTATGGCCTGCGTGGGCTGGAAGCCTACCACCGCAGCCATTCTCCGGCCCTTATTGAGTTTCATTGCTCGCTGGCCGAGAAATTGGGCCTGATTGTAACCGGCGGCACCGATTTTCACGGCACGGTGGATCTCTACAAAAAATCGCTGGATCGTTTGCATATGCCGCCCGCCGTTTACCGGGAGCTGCATGCCGAGCGCAAACGCCGCCAGCTTTCAGCGTTCAAGGCTTCTTAAAATTCAAGCTTAAAAGCCCAAAAAGGTGGCCTTGTCAGGTTAATCTTTTTTGGGCTTTTTTGTTGCTCTGCTTATGGTTGGGCCGGGGTGGCTGGCGGCAAAATTTTGTAAATGTTAATGCTGGTTCTGGGGGATTTATACACGTGCTGAAACCGCTTGGGATATAAATCCATCAGCTGCTTGGCCACTAGATTTACCGGAAAGCGGATGCTGCGGAACTGCATATGGGGTTCCGCCACCAGATAGTTGACCCCATAATGATCCAGACTTTGCATTAGCAGTGGAATGGAATCCGGGGTGAATTTGCCGTTTTTACGCCGCAGGCTGGCATAAAAGGTATAAAAAGTGGGGCGATCGGTGTAAAGGTAAAACACCACGTCGGAGGCCACCGACAATTTGGCGTCCTTGGGCAGGTGGGTGTTGATCCATTCAAAAGTGGTCTTGTACTCTCCCCACATCCAGGGGTATTTTCCCGATTCCACCCAGTGCTTGGTGCGGGATACCCAGATGGTGCGGTAAGATCCCTCAATATGCCAAAGGGCCACTGTAGTGACCAGCAGGGCGCACAGGGTTGCCACAGCCACTTTCCAGCGGGGGGTAGCAAGCTTTTGACCCAGTTCTGGCAAGTAGCGGGCAAAGGGCTTGAAAAAATAAAGCCATAGCAAAGGCAGAACCGGGGTCAGGAACCGGGACATCTGATCTTCGTAATTCCACAAGGTAATGATTAACACATAGAAAAACAGGTAAAGCCCCGGCACCGAAAATGCTTGAGGTTGAAATTGACCCTTTTTCCAGCTTTTTCGCAGCGCGCTAACCCCCTGAAGTAAATAATAGCCAAATAGCAGGTAGGCCAGGGTTAAGGCCCCCAGCGTGGCCAATCTGGCCACGCTGGTATCTGGCTTAAGTTGGGGATAGATTTTGAGCAGGTTGGGTATAACCGGAACCATCACCTCCTGCATTTTGTTAATCAGGCTGAACAGGGCCACTCCTAACCCATAAAAGTAGTTGGAAGTGGTCAGGTTGTGAAAAAATTCGAGTCCGTAGTTGCTATAGGCGTTGACCAGCGGGTAATTAAACGGGTTGATGGCGGGGGTGTTCAGTTTTATCCAAAGCACCCACGGTAAAATGCCGGTGAAAAAGCATCCGGCGGCATAAGTGGCGGCATTTTTCCATTGCCGGTTCAGAAGCAGCCACACCCCCACAGCCCCCATCAGGGCTACGCCCAGCACACGGGTTAAAAAACTTAAGGAGGAAAGCACAATCAGGTTCAGCATGGTTGTGCCGGAAAGGGGTGTTTCTTTAAGGGAGGCCTGATGCATCAGGCACAGAATCCACATGGTGAAAAACAGGTAGGGCGCTTCGGACATAATGGCCCCGAAAAAATAGATGAAAAAAAAGTTGGCGGGAATAATGGCGGTAATGGCCAGTGCTAGCCAGCCGGGAAGTTTTTGACACTGTTTAAGCCATGCGAAAATCAACCCGCACCCGGCCAGCGTAAAGGCAATGGTAATGGCATACAGGGCTGGCAGGTTTTGCGGAAATTGCGGCTGGAAGAACCAGACCAGCGCCAGAATAAAAGGATAGCCAAAGGGATACTTGATTTGGGCGGGCTCTCCAACCACGTGCAATAGTTTAAAGCCTTTGCCCAACGCCAAGGATTTTCCAGCCACGGCGTAAACGCCATCATCATGGGTAAAGCCCAGGCATTCGCGATCGATAGCCCCCCAGTAATAGGCCCCGATTACCGCGATTAGCACCAAAGCCATTATCCAATAGGCTTTACCGGAAACGCTTTGAATCAATGACGGTTGGGTGTTGCTGGGGACTTCGGTGGGGGTGGATTGAGATGAGGGCTGTGTGGACATGCTTGGCTACCTGCTTTACATCAGAAAACACCGGTTTTCCCCGGCGTTTTCAAAGAGTATGTATGATGAAAAATAACGAGAAATAACCGGGTTTTAACCCAGACCAACCCGCCGTTTTTCAGGGTCAGGAAGGGTTTCATCAATGGTGTTGAATACCTGACTGAAAATTTGCCCAATCTGCTCAGGAGAGACGTTTTTTCCGCCTTCACCTTTCAGGTAGCTGGCAACAATATCTTTGGCCGCGAACAGTTTTTGTTCTTTTGACACACGATCTTCCATGAAAATCTCTCTCTCAAAATGACAATGACCAGCTGGGCCAGAGCCGGAAACGGAAGGGACAGGATTCGAACCTGCAACCCTTGCGGGCAACCGCTTTCAAGGCGGCGTCCTCACCACCCGGACCCCTTCCTTAAACCGGCGTCTAGCTGCTGTTTATTGTTATACAGTTTTGGTGTTGGGTCAATTGTGGATTCGCTTATGAAATAACCTTCCTAAATCAGAAGTATCAGATTAGGTAATACCCCGCTTACCCGATTGGCGGGTTTACAGCGCTTTTTGCAGCATTGCATAATGACCTCACCTGCAATCTGTGGTGTTTAATCAATAGCGAATACGGACAGGGCACTGATGATTAAGCCCGCCTGATGCAGCGGCAAGTTTTAGCAGTTATTTTGGTTGAGGTTGCTCCCAATGAAAGAGATTTCAGTTTTAGGGCTGGGCTATATTGGCTTACCGACCGCTAGTATTTTGGCCACCAACGGGTTTGTGGTGCATGGCGTCGATGTATCGCAGCCGGTGGTGGATATTATTAATAAAGGTGGCATTCATATTGAAGAACCCGGCTTGAAGACACTGGTTCAGGCTGCGGTGAACTCCGGCAATCTCAAGGCTTACTCACAGCCACAAATGGCGGATGTTTACATTCTGGCTGTGCCCACTCCTATTACCGAGGACAAAAAGGCGGATCTCTCCTATGTGGGGGCGGTGGCCAGAGCCATTGTGCCTTTACTGAAAAAGGGAGATCTGGTCATTCTGGAATCTACTTCTCCTCCGGGAACCACTCAGGATTTCCTGTGCCCTATTTTGGCGGAATCCGGCTTGACGCTTGGGGTGGATTTGTTGGTGGCGCATTGCCCTGAACGGGTATTACCGGGAAAAATCATTAAAGAATTGATACAGAACATTCGGATTATCGGCGGTTTAACGCCACAATCGGCTGAACAGGCCCGTGAGATTTACGCCACTTTTGTGGAAGGGGATATTCATTTAACCGATGTGACGACCGCCGAAATGGTGAAAATCATGGAAAATACCTTTCGGGATGTCAATATTGCGTTGGCCAACGAGCTGGCACAGATTGCCCCTCAGCTGAGCATCAATGCCTGGGAGGTCATTCGTTTCGCCAATTTGCACCCTCGGGTCAATATTCATACCCCCGGCCCCGGTGTGGGTGGGCACTGTATATCGGTGGATCCCTGGTTTGTGGTGGAAAAATTCCCGGAAACGGCTCAACTCATCGCTCAGGCGCGCCATATTAACGATGCCATGCCGGAATACACCTACCAGCTTTTGCTGGATACCATCAAAGATATCCCCAACCCCAAGGTGACCTTGCTGGGCGTAACTTACAAGCCGGATGTGGATGATGTGCGGGAAGCGCCGTCCCTGAAAATTCTGGAGTTGTTACAGCGAAACCCTTCGATTGAAGTTGCCATTTATGATCCGCATGTGAAGCACTTTGAATACGAGTTGTCTGGATTAGAGGCGGCCTTTAAAAATTCAGACTGTGTGCTGTTGGCCGTGGATCATGCGGAATTCAGGTTTATCAACCCTAGGCAGGTGGCCTCCGTGGTTCGACACCCTAATGTCATCGATACCCGAAACGCCCTGAGCCGAAAAGACTGGCAAGAGGCAGGCTTTAACTATCGTTTGCTGGGTGAGGACGCCACAAGTCAGGTGCGGATGGCTCAACCGGAATCGGTTACCTTCTTTGAGGATCGTTTGTTTTCTACTGTTTAAGCTTTAATTCTGATCGTGGTTGTTATTTTTCTTTATTTTGTAAATTTCTTTTGGAGTAACATCTATAGGGCCTATGCATTAGGCTAAGGGTGAAACCGCAGGTTAAGCCTATTAGACTTGGGTATTGGCTTTGGAAAGCACTTTTATAATGAATCTCGCCTTGGGAAAGCCCACTTTACATGCTTTCTTTTTGGGTGTTTTCGTTTTACAAAACTAGCAGTTACCATTTATCTGTTGTTGCCCTAAATGTTGCTTACGATCACGCTTCCTTTTCAACCCAGCCAGTTGTTGCGAAATAATCTAGATAGTTGACCATTGCTAACTAGCCGATTGGGCATGTGGGAAGTACCTCCTTGTGTAATTGAGGAAGGGATATGTTAGGCGGTTAATGTTGGGGTTCACAGCTGCTCAGAAAATAGGATGAGGATTTGATCTTTAATGTCAAATTACACCGTATATCTATCTAAAATCATCCAGGGATCACTTCTGGCTGCCATCACCATTTTTTCGAATGGGACCAGCCTTGGCTATGCTGAGGAGGCCTTAAAGCCTGTTGATCTTCCCGTTGGGGTTGGCAGCTATGAATCTCCGCTGGACAAACCGGCTGACAGCCCGCTGTTGCCCGCAGGGGAGCCTTCGGCGGAAAGTGCGGCCAGTAAGCAGTTGAGCGCCCAGATTGTGGCCAACTTTACCGGTCGTAAATACAGACTGGGACCCAATGATATTTTGACCATTTCGGTGTACGACGCCCCGGAATTCTCTCAGGAAAATCTGTTGGTTCAGCCGGATGGAAATATTACCCTGGCGCCGTTTGGAGCCATTGATGTGGCGGGTACCACCATTGACGATTTACAAAAAGATGTATCTCAGCGCTTAAAGTATTACCTCAACGATCCTAAAGTGACCGTAAAACTGGAGCGCACCAAACCTTTTCAGGTGTATGTAACCGGCGGCGTTTTACGACCTGGCGCTTATGAGATGGTCACCGATATTTCCCGCGTGCAGATGGTCAGCAGTTCCGGTTCTCCCGGTGTGTTGATGGAACGCAAGTTGCCTTTGCTCTCCAACGTGTTGGTGGCTGCGGGCGGCTTGAAGTATGACGCGGATCTAGAGCATGTCAGAGTGCGTAACCGCTTTGATGGCTCCTCATTCGAGATTAACGTGCTGGATTTGATCCAGAACGGCAATACCGAGCAGGACTTATTCCTGATTGCCGGAGATTCTGTGGAAGTACCCAGTTTACCTACGCCCTATGCGCTGGATGATCAGAAGTACAAGGCGATGCTGGGTTCTTCTGTATTTCAAAAAGATATACCAGTGAAGGTGTATGGCTACGTCAACAAGCCGGGCTTGTACTTGCTGGATGGCGCCCAGTCGGCCAATTTGAACTCGGCCATTGGTCAGGCAGGCGGCTATTTGGCCACAGAGGCTTCTTACTCGCCCACCAAAGTTTATGTTAGCCGGGTGGACGGGGATGGGCATTTGACCACCACCACCGTGGACCCTCGTCATGATGATTTGGCGCTGCGGCCCAATGACATTGTTTATGTACCCAATAAAGTGGTGCCTCGCGTAGGCAAGGCGTTTGATTATATGACCCGCGTGGTGATGCCTTTCGCCTCACTAGCGGCGGGCATGAACAACTGGGCGCTGTTGTTTGATCCCACCCGGTTCAACGTAAATTTAAACACCCGCTAACTTTTGGGCAATCCAGACCCTATTACAAGGCATTCAATACAAAGCATTCAAGAGGAATGAAGCATTCATGAAAATCGAGGAATTTCAGCAGAACCGGTTTGTTCGTAATTTTATTCGGGATAAATGGTTAATTTTCGCTTCTGCCGGGGTTATGGCCCTGTTTGCGGTGGTATATGTGTTCACCGCTTACAAGCCAGGTTTTGAATCTGAAGCCAAGGTCTGGATTAAGGATACTTCTACCCGTAGTTACTTGTCCCAGCCTGCCACCAATCAGCCGGGCTATCTCAGTCCGCTTACTCAGGCGGGTAACCCGGTCATGACTCAGGCCCAGATTCTGACTTCCAAAGAAATGGCTTCTTACCTGTCTGATTTTGTGGCTCGCCAGCAACCGAAGAAAGAATGGGCCAAAACGTTAAACGGCAAGCCCAATACCCAGGATTTGATTGAAGTAAAAACAGAGCCAAGTACCGATGTTTTAACCGTGGCCTTGAAATGGAACGATCCACAAATGGCCAGAGACATGCTGCGGGTGGCTTTGGAACGCTTGAATGATACCAACCTGGCCTTTAACCGCCAAATTTATACCCAGAAAAAAGAATATGTGAACGAGCAGCTGAAAAATATCGAAACCAATCTGGTGGCGGTACGAGAGCGGCTCAAGCAGTTTCAATCCGGTAACATGACCATTGATATTGACGCTCAAACCCATGAGCTGGTGCGCCTGAAGACCCAATTGGTGGCCCAGCTGGAATCGGTGAAAGCCTCTCATAGCAATAACAGCAGCAACGCACAGGCTTTGCAAAAACAGTTGGCCATGACGCCCAGTCAGGCTTTACAGGCGGTGGCGCTGGGTTCCGGTAACGAAAATCTGGTGAAGATGCGTTCTGACCTGGCTTTGCTAAAACAGCAAGCTGCCAAGGACGCCGTAAAGCTGGCCCCCACCAACCCCACCATGGTTGCCGCCAGACGTCAAATTGAAGAGCTGGAATCGCAAATGAAACGGGAAGTGCGGGAGACCACCGGTGGTAGTCCTGTTAATGGCCCGTTAATTTATGATAACGTTCGCAGCCAGCTGGTTCAGGATTTAGCTTCTTCCAGCGCCCGTTCAGCCGGGCTTGGCTCTGAAGTCGGGAGCTTGCGCTCTGCCATTGAGCGTGTGAATACCTCGCTGAAGGCCATTCCCGAAAGCCGTTATACTCTAAGTGGGCTTCAGGAAGAAGAAAAAGCGCTGGCGCTGGCTTACGATGAACTGCGTAAAATGCAGATTGAAACCCAGATTAAAGAAGCGGAAACCCCCAGCAACGTGTTTGTGGTGGATGCCCCCAGCGTGCCGGAAAAGCCTTCTTTCCCAACCGGAGCGCATCTGATTGTGTTGTCTACCTTGCTGGGCTTAGGGGTGGGTGCGGGCCTTTCGGTTCTCAAAACCCAAACCCAGGATCGTTGCGAAGGGTCTGAAGCGGTGGCTGAGGCCACCAAAAGTAAAATTCTGGGCGTCATTCCCTGGTTGGAAACCTCGCCTGAGGCCCGAGGCTTCAGCGATCGTTCCATGTTCTCCATGAACGATATGGCTTGCAAGCATATTATTTCCAACCTGCGGATTGAGGCGGGAAAAGCGGAAGCTCAGGCCATCGCCTTTACTTCCTCTTCTTTTGAAAAGCCCAGATCCAGCGGGGCCTATCACTTGGCTCAATGTATGAGTCGATTGGGTCAAAGCGTGGTTTTCATTGAGGCGGACTTACGACCCAGCAATTTGCTGTCTATGGTAGAAGATCCCGCCTCCACCACTGATTTGAGCGACTTGATCATGTCCACCGATTTGAAATTGAGAAGTGGTCAGACGGTCTTTCCCGAGGAAGTGCTGCGTGGCCTGACCCGTGATGTAAACGGCATTTATCTGGCCCTGAACCGTCAGCCGGTGGATAACGCTTACGATTATTTTGCCAGTCGTGGTTTTCGTCAAGTGGTGAACGTGCTGAAAGAGCAGTTTGACTGGGTGTTTATTGATACCCCGGCGGCGTTGCTGGCGCCAGAATTTATGGCCATTGCCACCATTACCGATGGGGTGGTTCTGTTTGCCGATAAAGAAGCCACCTTTAAAACCTTGCGATCCATTGCCGATAAGGTTCGGGGAGCAGGTGTTCCCCTGTTGGGTTCTGTGGTGCGAGAAAAAAGCAATCGTCTGAACCACGAGCAGGAATTGTATTCTAATTGGGGAGGCCCCAAAGGTGGCGGAGGCCCGTTGGTTCCCGTTACTGACAATGAAACGGTTCCTTCTGGCAGCCGGGTGGAATTTATGGGCGCTAAAATTGACGCCCTGACCATGCAGGAAACCCTGCAACGAGTGTCCCACACCATTGAACACGGTGAGCGGATGCAGCATGTGGTGGTCAATGTGGCCAAGCTGGTGACCATGAGTCATGACAAAAAACTGCGAGATATCGTAAACAGTTGTGATTTGATCAACGCGGACGGGGCCGGTGTGGTGATGGGCGCCCGGATGCTGGGCATTGACATTCCTGAGCGGGTGGCGGGCATTGATTTAATGCAAAACCTGGTGGGCATGTCCAGCCGCAAGGGCTATCGGGTTTTCTTTTTGGGAGCCGATGAAGAAGTGGTTCGGGATGTGGTTACCCATTACCGGGCTTTGTATCCCAACTTGAAGATTTGCGGCTATCGGAACGGTTACTTTAGTGCTGATGAAGAGGCCAAGGTGGCTCGTAAAATCGGAGAGGCTAAGCCGGATATCCTGTTTGTGGCCATGAGTTCTCCCAAGAAGGAAAAGTTCATCAACGCTTATAAGGGCATTATGAATGTTCCTTTTGTGATGGGCGTTGGCGGCAGTTTTGATGTCATTGCGGGCAAGGTAAAGCGGGCTCCGGTGTGGATGCAGAATGCCGGTTTGGAATGGTTTTATCGTTTATCCCAGGAGCCTCGGCGTATGTGGAAACGATACTTGTTCACTAATGTTCAGTTTGGCTGGATGTTGGCTGAAAGAGCCGTGTCTCTTAAGTTAGGCCTTGCCAATGGCTAGTCCGGCAATAAAATGGACAGATCCTTCACAGCAGTGGCGATGGGCGATTATTTTTCTGCTCATCTCCACCGTGCTGGGGTTGATGAGCCTGGTGATTCCGGTTTATGTGATTGCGGGCTTGCTGGTGGGTGCCATTGTTTTGTCTTATTTGGCTCTCAACCCCGCTAAAACCTTTTATCTGGCCATTTTTACCATTCCCTTTACCGAGCGTATTCGGGTGTTGCCCGTCAGTTTTTCTTTGAATGAACTGATTATTTTTTATACCTTGGTGGTTTGCGTGGCCCATGCGGTGATGAAAGGCCATAAAGTCAGTATCAGGACGGCGCTGGACCCCTGGATTGCGGTGTTGAGCGTGTTGTTTTTTCTGGCCGGTTTTTTCTCCATCAGTGATACTGGGTTGCTGGGTTTTTTCAAAATTATAGAAGCGTTTATCGTTTACTATTTGGCCATTTACCTTTTGCGCTCCCAGCAAATTACCCGAGCGGCTGTTTTAAAAACACTGGTTGCCACCGCTGTTTTTCAGGCCCTGTTGGGAACCTTTCAGTCGGTCACTGGTATCGGGGCTGAATTTCAGTCCAACCGGGGATATCTGGGTTATTTGGGTTTGGGCTCTAACGTGGTTTGGCACGGCAAGGGAACCACCTTTCACTTTAATACACTGGGCAATTTTCTGGTTATTAATCTGCTTATTTTTGTGCCGTTGTTGTTTCGTCATATCAAGCGCAAAAAAAGGGCTTTTCTTTGGTTTGGCATTATTTTGCTGGGGGTGGTTACCACCTATTCCCGTGGCACTTTGTTGGGGTTAATTGCCGGAACTATTTTTTATCTGGCAGTCAGTCAGCCTAATTTAAAGCGAGCGTTGCTGATGGTGGGTGCCTTTATTTTGTGCGCCATTGTGCCCTTGGCCTTGACCTTGTTTAATTCTTCCTATGTGGAAACCGTTAGTTATGAAGAGCGCCTGATGGTTTGGCAAGTGCCAATGGCCGCTATTAACAGTAGCGCCAAGGCTTTTTGGTTTGGTTCAGGGTTGAATTCCTACGCATTGGCCGCCTGGCCGCATATTCCGGCTTCGGTGCCTATGTCCCAATACCACAACTGGTTTGCCCATAACTTTTATTTACTCACCGTGGTGGAAGCTGGTATTGTCGGGGCCGCTATTCTCTTTTGTTTTCTGGTTTATACCTGGCTGAATTCCTGGATGCGATACGCGCGGACTCACGGGGGCCAAAGAACTTACGCCATTCTGGTCAGTGTGGCCATGGTGGGGGTGTTTTTTGTCAGTATTTTTGATCACACCTTTGCTTCCCCGCACTATAAGGTATTTATTTTTGTTTTGCTGAGTTTGCTGTATGTCAAAAACACACGCCAGTTCAGATCCGTTTAGCGCCAGCCGGAAATCCGGCTCGTTGCTAAAGAACTTAGGCATTACTTTTTTTGAGACGATTGTGACCAAAGGGTTCAATTTCTTGATTATTTTAATGCTCACTCGCGCATTGGGCCCTGAGGATTATGGGAAATACTCTTTCATTTTTGTGATGATCGCTTTGAGCAGCGCCTTGTTTGACTTTGGCATGGAAAACACCGCTGTTCGCTTCGCGGCCAGAGATAAGGATGAAAAGCAGAGTATTTTTGGGCTTTATCTCAGCGTAAAACTGGGCATTTTAATGGTACTGGTCTTATTTTTGGTGCTGGGAAATGTCTGGTTTTTTGAGCTGATGCACAAGTCCGGGATGAGTCAGTATACCCCGTTTTTGATATTGGGCTTGCTGGGCGAGTCTCTGTTTTTTGTGAACGATACTTATTTACAGGCCAGTCAACGCTTTAAGCTAAGGGCGTGGTTGAATATATCACGTTTTGGATTGAGTCTGTTGTGGATTATTTTTCTGCTGTATTCGGGACAGCTGTTTTTAGAACGGGCCATGTTGATTTACTGGATTCCTTTGATATTTTCACTGGTTTTTTTGGGGAAATATGTGGGCTTTCTAAAAGCGTTCTGGTCCAAGGCGCTGAACCCCAAGCTGCTTTCTGAAATCATCGGGTATGAGCGGTGGATGTTGATTTACTCGGTCGCTAACAACCTTATTGGGCGGCTTGATTTTTTCATGTTGGGTTTATGGGTCAGTTATGCGCAGTTAGGCATTTATAATGCCGCCGTTCAGCTGTGTGCGATTATTTCGTTTTTGCCTTTGGTGCTTGGAAAAGTATTGCTGCCGACCTTGGCCGAACTGGACGAGGTTCAGATTTTTCGAACCACGGGGAAAATGATTCGAGGCACGGGAATGATGGCCTTGGGGGCTGTTTTATTGATTCCCGCCAGCATTTGGCTGGTGCCATTGTTGCTGGGCAGCTCTTATCAGGATTCTGTTGGGGTGCTGCAAATTCTGGTGTTGGCATTTTTAGCGGGATTGATGAGTATGCCTTATGAGCAGGCCCTTTACTCCTTAGGCAAGCCTGATATTCTTTGCGGCTGCCGATATGCTCAACTCATTGTTATCGTGTTGCTGAATTGCTGGATTATTCCTGTTTTTGGGGTTTACGGGGCTGCGGCGGTTACTTTTTTAGGGCGGGTGCTTTATCTGTTGCAAATCCGCTGGTTTTACCTCAAATTTCAAAGTTCCGTTTCAGAAAAACCACTATCGGACTTGGCGGTGATGACCTGATATGACAAAGCCTTTGATTCAAGTGTTGCAATTAATTTCCTCTTTGGAAGTGGGTGGGGCCGAGAAGCTGTTGCTGGACTTACTGGCTGCCAGTCGTAATTTTCAGCAGGTTCAATTTACAGTGGTGATCATGAATCAGGCGGTGAATCCTGAATTGCGCCAGCGTTTGCAATCCATGAACCTGAATGTCTATTTTCTGGATCGACCGGAAGGACACAAACACATTAAATACCTGTTGGCGCTGCTGCGAATCGTTAGGTCACACCAAGTGGATATCATCCATTGCCATAACGGGGGGAGTAAGCTGTGGGCGGTGCTTTGCAAGCTGCTAAAGCCATCCCTCAAACTGGTTTTTACGGTGCATGACACCATTCCGGCTCACTATAGCGGGCTGCAAAAATGGGTTCACCAAACGTTTATTGATCAGCATATCGCCATCTCCAAATCGGTGGCGGCTTTGTGCCAGCGGGAAGGGTTGTGGCCTTATACACAAATCTATAATGGCATTGATTTGTCCCCATTTCGAAATGCTCATCGGCTTTCGCTGGTGGAGCGACTGCAGAAGCGCTCATTTCAGGATTACCCACTCCAAATTGTTCAGGTGGGGCGCTTATATTACCCTAAAAAAGGTCAGGATTTGCTGATTAAGGCCATTTATGAGTGTAAACAAGCTGGATTGAATATTCAGGCAAAGTTAATGGGTGGGGTGTATGAGTACAGTCAGGAGTCTTATCAGGCGCTTCAGAAAATGGTTGCCAGCTTGGGGCTGGACTCGGAGATTGAGTTTTTGGTAAACCGCACCGATGTTCCCGAAGTGTTAAGGCAGGCTGATTTATTTGTATTGCCTTCTCGGTATGAAGGCCTGGGTTTGGTTGTTTTAGAAGCGATGGCGGGGGGTGTTCCTGTGATTGCCAGTAATATTGATGGTCCTGCTGAATTAATTGAGCATGATCAAACTGGATTGTTGTTTGAAAACGATGAGGTTAACTCGCTGGTGACGCAAATTCGTCGGATTTACCATAATCCTGTGCTGGCCGATGGTCTTTCATCCGCTGCCGCACAGTTTGTAGTGGGATTTGACATTGAGCGAATGCGGCATGCTTATTATCAACTGTATCAATCATTAATGACGCCTCGGTTTTTACACGAAAAGTATTCTGAACCGACTGTGGGGGAGGTACTCGATGGAACCTCTGTTTGAGTTTCAGGGCTGGATTAAAAAAGCGTACCGCCAAGGGCCAATTTTTGGTCGGTATCTGAAGCGTTTGGAAGAGTCTGCCCAGTTTTCAGCCGAGAAATTGAAACGGTTGCAGAACAGGCAGCTGCAAAAAATGGTGCATCATTGTTACCGAAATATTCCCTATTATCAGGATTTATTTCGCCAACTTAAGTTAACGCCTGCGCATATTAAAACTATCGACGATTTGGAAAAACTGCCCTTCATGGAGAAAAAAATCGTTAACGAAAACTATGACAAGCTGATTGCCCGCAGGCGGAAAAACATATTGTGTCGCCTCGGAAGCACCAGCGGTAGTACGGGCACACCCGCCAAATTTTTCCGGGATTATGGCTCGATTAATTTTGAAAACGCGGTGGTTTGGCGGCACTGGCGGAATGCCGGGGATTTTGGTAAAAAGCGCATCACCTTGCGGGGCGATAGCATTGTACCTGCGAGCCAGAACGAGCCTCCTTTCTGGAAGTATAACCGGGCCAATCAGGAGTTGCTGATGTCCGGGTATCATCTCTCATTGGCCAACAGCGCCAGTTATATCGAAGAAATTCTGAGGTTTCAGCCAGAAATTTTATACTGCTATCCTTCTACGGCTTATTTGCTGGCTAAATTTTTTCAACAGCAAAAGGTTCCATATCGTTTTGACGCCATTTTCACCTCTTCCGAATCATTGGAGCCTCACGTCAGAGCCTATATTGAAGATGTTTTTGAAAGTCGAATTTATGATTGGTACGGTCAGGCTGAGCGGGTAGTGGCCATTTGCCAGTGCAAGGCGGGGGGCTACCATATTCAGGATGATTACTCGGTAGTGGAGTTGAAAGACAGCGCTTATGGGCAGGAACTGGTAGGTACCCACTTAAATAATTTTGTAATGCCCCTGTTGCGGTATCGCACTTATGATTATGTTTCTCCCAGAACAGAGGCTTGCCCCTGTGGTTCAGCGTTTCGCCTGGTTGATCGGATTCTAGGTCGCAATTATAGCTATATTTTGACACCGGAAGGCTACCGGATTTCAATTACCAATCATATTCCCAGAGGGGTTGAGAATTTGTTGGAAACCCAGTTCTATCAGGAAAAACCTGGTGAGTTGATTGTGAATGTGTTAACCAACGGTCATTTTTCGGAAACGGATCGGGCGCTTTTGGTTCGCAATACGCTGGAGCACACTTCCCCACAAATGAATGTCATTGTAAATGAGGTTCAGGGGATTCCACGAGGGCCCAACGGTAAGTTTATCAGTATCATTAACAAGCTGGAGGTTATGAACTGAATGAAAGGACCATTTAAAGTTCAATGCTGGCTCAAAAAGCTATATCGGCACGGGCCTCGCTTTCAGCGTCACTTTAATACTCTGAAGCATACCCAATCCTATAAGCCCGAGCAATTGCTTGCATACCAGTCCAAAATGATACAGAAGATCGTTTTGCACTGTTATCAGCACGTTCCTTATTACCAGGATTTGTTCCGGTCTTTAAAACTGGATCCACACACCATTCAAGGGCCAAAGGATTTAGAAAAACTGCCTCTGCTGGACAAAAGAACGGTTCAGGAGAACTACGATCGGCTGATTTCAAAAAAACACTATAATTTCTTATGCAACATGGGCACAACCAGTGGCAGTACGGGTATGCCCGGTAAATTTGTACGGGATTTTGACGCCATTAACTTTGAGCATGCCGTGGTGTGGCGGCACTGGCGCAACGCTGGGGATATGGGCAAGCGCCGGGTTTCGCTGAGGGGCGAAATCATTGTCCCTGCCTCTCAAAACTACCCTCCCTTTTGGCGTTATAATCCCGCAAACCGGGAATTGCAGATGTCCAGTTATCATCTGTCTCGTGACAATTGCGCTGATTACATTGAGAAAATTCTGGATTTTAAGCCTCAGGTGCTGTATTGCGGCCCCTCTATGGGGCATGTGCTGGCCAAGTTTTTCAGACTCAATCAGGTTGATTATCAATTTGACGCCATTTTCACCTCTTCAGAGTCACTCGATCCTGAGGTGCGGGCTTACATTGAGGATGTTTTCCAGTGCCAGATTTATGACTGGTACGGGCAGGCCGAACGGGTGGCGGCCATTGGTCAGTGTGCGCATGGCCAGTATCATATTCAGGAAGATTACTCGGTTGTCGAGTTATTGCCAGCCCCAGAGTCTGGCCTTTACGAGCTGGTAGGCACCCAGTTGTACAATTATGTCATGCCCCTGTTGCGGTATCGCACTCAGGATTTTGTGGAGATGCGAGAAAGCGTTTATCCTCAAATGGCTTGCGCTTGCGGCAATTATTTTCGAAAAGTTGAGCGGATACTGGGTCGCTCCTACGGCTATCTGTTAACGCCGGAAGGTTATCATATTGCCATTACCGCACATATTCCAGTTGGGGTGGATAACGTGATTGAAACCCAGTTTTATCAGGAAAAAAAGGGCGAAGTGACCCTGAAGGTGTTGACTAACGGGAATTTTACCGAATCTGACCGGGAGCGGCTGGTGTTCAATACCTTGAAACACACCTCTCCGCATATGAAAGTGCATGTGATGGAAGTGGATGATATTCCCAGAGGCCCCAATGGCAAGTTCATTAACATCATTAATAAAATGGAATCGCTGAACTGAGCAGGAAGATTTGTAATGCGTTTTACAAAAAACAGGGAACAACCCAAGGTGCTTATGATCGGCACGGATCCAGCCTCACGTGGTGGGATTTCTTCTGTGATAGGTATGTATGAGCAAGGCGCGCTGTTTGAGAAGGTTCGATATTTGGCCTCTTACACCGATGGGAATCCTTTGAAAAAGCTGCTCTATTATTTTGGTTTTTTAGGGCGGTATTTAATCACCTTGTTGACGGTGCCTTCTCTTCGGCTGGTTCATATACATACGGCTTCCTACGCCAGTTTTACCCGGAAATCGTTGGTGGTGGCTCTGGCAAAACTGTTTCAGAAAAAAGTGATTTTACACGTTCATGGGGCCGAGTTTGCGCTGTTTTACCAAAAATGTGGCCTGTTAAGAAAAAAATGGCTGGTCTTTATTCTCGGTATTTGCGACTGTCTGATTGCGCTTTCTGACCAGTGGAAGCGTGATTTGCATAAAATTTCACCGGGTTCTGATATTCGGGTGGTTTATAACCCCACCATTCTTCGGGATCTCTCTCTGGAATCCGGTTTGCCTCATCAGAAAACGTCTGTTCAATTCCTTTTTATGGGGCGTATCGGCAAACGAAAAGGGGTTTACGACATTGTTGAGTCCATGCGTCAGGTTCAATCTGAGCATATACAAATTCATCTTTATGGCGATGGTGATGTGGCGCAGCTTCAAAAACTGGTGAATGAAACAGGGTTGGAGCGCTCTGTTAAAGTTTGCGGCTGGATTGATGGCAGTGTCAAAGATGCCACGTTCCGCAACGCCGATGTTCTGCTGTTGCCTTCCTATAATGAAGGTTTGCCTATCTCGGTGCTGGAGGCTATGGCTTACGGGTTGCCGGTTTTGGCCACGCATGTGGGGGGCATTCCAGAAGCCGTTACGGAAGGCAAGAATGGATTTTTAATCGCGCCGGGGCATTGTGCCGATCTGGCGGATCGTATTGAACGTTTGGCCAGCTCTGTTGAATTGCGCCAGAAAATGGGGCGGGCAGGTTATGAAATGGCTGCCGCTCGCTTTTCTTTACCTGTCATTATCCAACAATTGGAGTCTCTGTATGATGAATTTACTCAATGAGGACCCCAAATTGAAAGAGCAGGACTTGTCAGATGATTCAGCGATGCTGGCTTTATCTCCGTTGACCGCTGATAACTTGATGCCTAAAATCAGTTCGCTTTTTCAGTACATGCGCTCCGCCAATTATGAGGGCCATGATTTATTTGATGGTTTGAATAGCCGAATTTTTAAAGGAAGTCCCCTTTATAAAAGTAAGTTGTTTCGTTTGGCGCTGATTCAATTTTGCAAAAAGTCCGCGATCGATTTTCGGGGATGGTTGGCAGTGCCTAAGGGCTTTAACCCCAAGGGTGGGGCGTTATCGTTACTGGGCATGCTGAACCTGTACCAGACTACTGGTCAGGAGGTTTACAGCAATGAAGCCTATATTTTATTTCAACGCTTACGGCATTCTGTTTTACAACGCCGGGTGGGCAATGCCTGGGGTTATAATTTTGACTGGCAAGCCCGTGCCTTTTTTGTACCCATAGGCACCCCCAATCTGGTCACTTCGGTTTATGTAGGGCGGGCCCTGTTTGCTTATTATCGGGCGTTTAATGATGCAGAAGCCTTAGATCTGGCTTTGGGCGTCAGTGATTTCATCCTGAATGAAATGGTCAAATTTGAGGATGAGAACTTTGCCTGCTTTAATTACATTCCTGGGGAAGATACCGAAGTTCATAACGCCAGTTTGCTGGGTGCGGCTTATTTAGCGGAGGCACTTTCTTACTTGCCAGAAAACCGCCAACCGGTGATTCGCCAGAAAATATTGAAGGCAGTTCGTTTTGCCACCACCGATATTAACCCGGATGGTTCCTGGCCTTATGGCACCCAGCCTTTTCACCGTTGGGTCGATAATTTCCATACCGCCTTTAACATAGAATGCCTGTATCGCATTCAGCAACATTTACAGACGGATGAGTTTTCCCTGTCGTTAAAGCAGGTGATTGACTATTATATTTCCGATTTGTTCACGCAAACCGGGATTCCCAAGTATTACAATAACGCCACTTACCCTATCGATGTTCATGTGCTGGCTGAATCCATGGTGTTGCTGCAATTATTGCGGGATACCGGTTTTGCGGGGCATGAAAGCCGCCGACTGCTGATTGAAAACACGCTTTTAACCTTGTGTGAAGAGTTTCAAGACCCCAAAGGCTATTTTTACTATCAAAAATTGAGTCGTGGATGGAACAGAATTCCTTATATTCGGTGGGGGCAAGCGTGGATGTTTTATGCGATGTCTGGTTGCCTGAAGCGTGGATAACACTGGCGTTGTCAGTGTGAATGGTACCTGAATGGCCTTGGCTGTAAAATGAAAAATCCTGTCCGTTACAGGAACGGACAGGAAAGACCCTCGTAGCTATTTGATGAGCTGTTGTATTTCAACCTGAAATACAGACCTTTCGACTAGGCCGTGTCTCGACCCCCTAAAATGACTGGAAATGTTTTCAGGATTAATTTGAAGTCCAACCATAAATTCCAGTGATTGATGTACTGGTAATCCATTTTGACGACCTGATCAAATTCCTTGATTTTGGAACGGCCACTGACCTGCCATAAGCCGGTTAGGCCCGGTAAAGTGGCAAACCTGAAGTAATGCCAGTGTTGATAATGTTGCAATTCGGCTTGAATGGGAGGACGGGGCCCTACCAAACTCATATCCCCCCGCAGAACGTTCAGTAATTGCGGAAGTTCATCAATGCTGTATTTTCGAATTACTTTTCCAATTCGGGTCACCCTGGGGTCGTTAAAAAGTTTGAACATCCCTTGGCCGATTTCGTTTTTTTCCATCAGTTCTGCAAGCATTTTGTCAGCATCTTGCCGCATGCTTCTAAATTTATACATGTGGAAAGTTTTGCCGTTGAGTCCAACCCGAGTTTGTTTGTAAATAACCGGCCCCGGAGATTCCAGCCGAATAGCGGCTGCCACAATCAGCAGCAAGGGCAATATGGCCACAACGCCCAATGAACTGGCTAGCAGGTCAAAGCAGCGTTTTGCCATCCATTGATAGGGCTTGATTTGACTAATATCATAAGTGGCCGCAATAAAAAATGGGTCTGAAAGCGCCCTGTTGCTCAATGTGGCTTCTACGTTTAAAGCCACGCTGCTATCCAGGGTTGATTGGGATGGAATATACGCAGTTTCGGTAGACACGCCTGTCATCTCCTCAAAGCACCACCGTTAGAACCTCGAAAACCTAGCGTTCTTCTTTCAGTGCTTTCTTAAAATCAAATACTGTCTATGCTTCGATTGCAATTGGTTCTGACTGAATGGTTATTTAACGTTCTTGGCAAAACTCTTTTTTAAGGATTTTGACTCATTCGTTTCAAGATGACTGACAGCGTATGAAAAATTCATTCCGGGATAAATCACCTAAGTGTTTAAAGCACACTAGACGGTTGTCTATTGTTCGGCTTAACCTCAAGCGGTTTTGGTTTTCATTGGTTTTTCCCAGTTTCGCTCTTTAGCAAGATCTTGATTATGTTTTATTGATTAGTTTTTATTTGTACTTGTATAAAAAAATGAATTTTATGGACCTCTTTTGAGGTTGATTCATGGGTAACCTCTGCTTTGGGTGTCCATTAGATAGTGGATTTTTTGACAGGCTGCTCAGCCGCCTGCGCGCTCATTGCTCTCTGGCACTTTCTTTTCACTGCAGAGCGCCAATAGTCTTAAGCCTGTTGGCGAGAAAAATAGTTCTTGTCAAAAAAATAAAAAGTTTTTATGATGAATTTTTATAAAACCTGCCTGAATGACTACCCCCAGTCGGGCAGGTTGGGTAAGCGTTTTTTTGAGTAGTTAGTCAGTTTTAAACCCTTCAGCTGTGGATAAAGCCCTGGATGGACAACCAATAGGATATGAATGAATGAGTCGTTTTTGTTTATCTCGCAAGTTGGTTTTAGTAATGAGTGTGTGCGCCCTTTTTTCTGGCGGCTTCGGTGCATTGGCGCCTGCGGTGTCTTATGCGGATGCCAGTTGGCTGGAAATGTTGAAGCCATTGGTGAAAGATGTGATCGTACCTGGCGCTAGCGCTGGTATGAAAAGGTTGATTGAGAAGAAAATGAACTTGAAGCTCAATCCATCCAGCACGGCCGATTCCAGTTTTGAGAATATGGGGTTTATGAGCGCAGATAACAGCATGAGTATGCCGGAAGAGCCTACCTCAGACAATTCAGGCACTGATGATAGTATCTTGAGCATGCCAGAGGAGCCGACTTACAGCGCCACTTCCCGTGCTGAGAGTTTATCGCCCGAAACTGGTTTCGCGCCACCGCCACCACCCATGGAAACCCCTTGATAGCTTTGATTGGCTTGCCTCTGGTGATTGATCGTTGCTGAAATTTGGTTTTTATATCAAGATGACATCAATCTTCTGGACTTTATTGCCACGCTGAACCATTTGGAAGCCCTTCTCGGTAACGGAAAGACTTTCAATCAGGGGACTGATTTGTGCGTCATTCTGTTCATCAGGTTATTGAGGTTTGCCGGTAAGTAACTTGTTTTCAAATTTCAGTGGCGTTCGCAAATTGTTGAGAAGGCGATCCATTGGCTTTGCTAATTGAGAGTTGCACGGCAAAAAGACACTTAATGAGGTGGCCTCAGTTCGGGTGAAAGAGAGATGGTTCAAGCCGCCTGGCCTGGGGAGGAAAGTTGAAAATTTACACAGGTTTCTCAATGGCTTTAATGCTATTTTTACTGGCTTAGGCTAACCCGGATGGGTAATGTCATTCGGAAAGTTTTTGGAGAATAGTATCAGAAGGGTTTTATGTCATTTTTGTCGTTAAGGTTAAATTGGGCAACATTAAGATGCAGTCTTTAAAATGTCCCCACTGCGGTGAACAACGCATTGTTTCCAAAGCTGTTGAGTTTCGTGAAATTAATATGAAAAATATGTCATTGACCAGTACCAGAAAATTGATTGAGCAAGAATGCATGGATTGTGGGCATATTGATATGGTGGAGCCTGAATGCTTTGCCATTGTGTGAAGTGAAATAATTTCATTATCTACCAGAAAAACACCGGTGTTAAAGCCGGTGTTTTTCTTTTTCAGGTCAGTTGAACTAAAGTGGTTTATGCTCAGCCATGTTGTTTGTGATTTTAGGACTAATACTGTTTTCTGCGGAAATGTATTTTTTACTCATGATATTGTTTAACTGATTCTCTGTAATGCTGGGGGTTTTAAAGGTTCCATTGCTCAGGGTGATGGCTGGGCTAGGGCCTTTGATATCGCTGAATAAATTTTTATCTATTTTAATGTTGTTGGGAGAGGGGTGATACCCATCGCCGAAGGCATCAGCGCTAAAGCGTAAACCCCAATTGACGTTACTGATTTCATTGCTGATAAACCGGAGATTATCGCCCCATTGAAACCCTTTAACCGATCGCCCGTTGCTATAGCAATTAATGGCATGTCTGGGCACGTTTTCGATTTTATTTTTATACAGTTCCAGATTGTTGTATCCCACGATTTCAATGCCATCGGTGTTGCCGCTTCGGATGTGATTGAAATGAACCCGTACATCGGTTGCTCCGCTGGTTCTACTGGCAAATTTCAGAGAGCCTCTTAACTCATCAAACGTGTTACCCATAAAGTAATAAGCGGAAGTTCCCCCGTGAATGGTATCGTTGGAGGTGGTGCTGACCTGATACACATTGCGGAAGTAATTCCTGGTAACGGTGCTGTTGAAGCTGTTGACGCCTGCAACCGGATCCATTTCGGTGGTGGTGATTCGAAGAGCCGCGTTTCCAAAGTTGAAAAAGCGATTTTCATTGACCAGCACCCCATTGCAGGAGCCAAAATAAAGGCCTTGATCGTGCCAGATGGGATTGGTGGTGGTGGCATATAATTCAGGCTTAAACTCAACACTCAACCCATAAATATCAAACCCTGAAATGCTGACATTTTTACTGAATCGGGTGTAGAACACGTATTCATTTTTAAAAGCAGCCGGATCTTTTCGTAAAATAGCCGGGTTTTGGCGATCGGAAACCAGCGATACATTCTGGAGGCGATCCAGCCTGATACTTTGATTCAGCAGGTAGCGTCCGGGCTGAAATTTCAGGGTCCATACGTTGCCTTGATCGGCTCGTTGATTGAGGTAGGTCAGCGCTTTATTAATTTGAGCGGCAGCATCGGCGGTGGGTTGAATGGTGATCGTCCGGGCCTGACTGTTGATGGTGTAGGCTTGGGTTGGACTTCCCGGAACGGCCCATGAAACCTGATCGGCACAAGGCGCCAGGCTGAATGCCATAATTAATGCCAGAGAGGACAGGGGTTTAGCCAGGCTGGATAAAAAACGCATTAAAACACTCCTTTAAACTCAACTTGCCAAGCCGGTGTCCATTTTTAAAGGACAGTAGGCTGGCACAATAGGCTCACGATATTTTTCACATTGAATCACTCACAGCTAAAGCTACTATGTGTTACTCGGTCCGTTGCTTAAACCTCTGCTTTAGGAAAAGTTTATTTTATTTGGGCCAGTTTGACCAGAAAGAGGCCTGCTGTTTTAACGAAGCCCTTTAAGGTTGAGCTTAGTAATTGGATACAAATTAATGAAATGATCCGTTTTTTTACGGAATGTAAAAAGCCACTCCATATTGCTGGAGTGGCTTTTTGCGTTGCTGAGCCGGTTATGGAATATCAATGGTTCCGTTAAAGCTGGTGGCAGCAGGGAACGTATTGGTATTAAACCGTGGCCCGTTGTTTTCGTTAGGGCTAAAGAAGGCATTGCCATTGGCGCTTAGGGTGCCATTATTGATAAAGCTCCCCGTTCTGTGGCGACCAATAATGATACCGCCCTGGGCTAAGGCCGGATTACTGGCACCATCCGCCCCGTGCCGGTAGGTCAGGGCGTCAGACTGTAGCAGCCCATTGTTAACCAGGTTTCTATCGGCAAGCAGATATATTTTTGCCCCGATTTGTGCGCCATTCAGGAATTTAGGCCACTCAATGGGCGGATTTTGCCGCAGAGGTGGGTGAATGTCAAAAAAGATGTCATTGCTTTGAATTTTTCCGTTGGTAGCATTCACTATGTCCCGGCCTGCCTTGAAGATAGAGCTTCCCGAGTGGGAAAATTCATAGGTGGGGCCGTTGCTTTGAAAGGCGGAGAGTAACGCCTTGTTTGGGCCAATGGTAATGAAGCCGTTATTGTTGATGATGTCCTGGGTGGCAGCCAGGTGAATGCTGCCTCCGCCCCAAAGGCCACGGGTCATGGTGATTTGGTTGTTGGTGATATTACCGTTTGCCAGCCATGAAATATGCCCTCCGCCCAGAGAGAATAAGAAATCGTGAAATCCTTCTCCTACCAAATGAACACCGGGCGTCCATAACATATTGTTGTCAATGTTGCCGTTATTCAATAACGTGAGCGTGTTTAGCCTGAAGAAAAGTGGGTTCAGGTTGGAGTTGACCAGATTGTTGTTCAGACCCAGCCCACTGACCCCACTGGACACTACAAAGTTACCGCTGGCTTGGGCGTTGGCCAGTGCGGCGCCATTGGCCCCGCTGGAACCATTGGGGTTTAATACCGTTCGAATCAAGCTGTCGTTGAGACGCCCGCTGAGGGTGTTGATGAGATTACCCGCCCCACCAGCCTGTGTCAGTAGCACACCGTTTTCCGCGTGGCTCAGATATTCATTTCTGCGGGTGGCCAGCACGGTGTTGTTATTGCCGCTAGTGACACTGCCTGACACCATCGGCGTGGAACCGGTCTGAGTGGTACTGACCCCGTTCAGAACGCTCACCTCCCGGAACGAGGCGAGGCCGCTATTTCCGGTTCCGCCCGATCGGGTTGAAAAATTAGTGAGGCTGCCTGGGATGACGGCAATAATGGAGCCCGCCGCGCCGCCAGTGCCCCCTGCTCCAGCGTTCGCTGTGGCATCTGCCACCGGGTTGCCGGTGCTGCTGGTTGCTCGGCTGTCGGCCCAGGCGTTACCGCCTCGTCCGCCTTGTCCGCCGTTTACGGTTTTAATGCCGCTGCCGGTTGGGTTGGCGTTTCCACTAAATACAACCAGACCGCCTCGTCCACCTTGTCCGCCTACGCCGCCATTGGAAAGTGCGATTGCGGTCGGGTTTCCACCGGCTGCGCTTTCAGTGTCAAACGTATTGGCGTGGCCTCCCCCACCACCAATGCCACCATTGGCCTGTAAATTTCCGGTGTGGTTACTGGTATTGCTATTGAACGCAATGAGTCCTCCGGTTCCACCGGCACCGCCCACCCCGTTGACGGTGGCGTTGGCATTGTTATTGTTGCCGGTCACGGTGTTTACGGTTGCCGCAATGGCCCCGTTACCGCCATTGGCTTGCAAGCTGCCGGTATTGTTCACGCTGTTCATTGCTGTCAGGATAATAGCGCCCCCGTTACCGCCGTTACCTCCATTGCCATTGGTGTTGAATACGCCATCCACAGAGTTGGCCCCATTGGCTTGAATGGTGGTGCCGTTGATCACATTGCGGGCCGCCGCAATGATGACGGTACCGCCATTTTTACCAACCCCGCCATTGGTTTCCACTAAGCCTCGCTGGAAAACATCGCCTTGATTGAAGCTAATGACTTGCCCGTTCCGGTTGTTGAGGTTGCTTTTTTCAGCGGTGGAAAATACGGCGCTGTTGTTAATGTCATTGGCCACCGATAGGCTTTGCCCGGTTGCCACCAGTCGAACCGTACCGCCCCGAAAGTCGGCGCTACCGGGTGGTCCAAACAGAATGTTGGGCATGCTGGTATCGTTGGTTCCAGTACCCAGGCTAATGGGAGGCGGTACCGGGTTGTTGGCCAGTTGTGGATTGGCCAACATCACGGCCGCATCTCCGTTATTGGGTTTCAGATCGGTGCCGGAAAGACCGTTGGCCCTTAAAATGCCCTGATTGTTAAAGGCGCCTCCTTCAATGTTAATCACATTGGTATCAAAGGTGCCAGCCACTTTACCAGAAGTGTCAATGATAGAGCCTGCCTGTAAATCAACCACCCCGGCGCTGTTGGCTACAACGGCCCCGCCATTGCCCCCAAAGCCCTGGGCGGTAATGCGGGCGTTAGATCCCAAAGTCATGGCCCCCACGTTGAATTGCACCAGCCCGCCGTTGGCCCCGTTGGCAAAAATATTGCCATTTTGAAACAGGTAGTTGGAATCCACTACCACTTTTCCGCCATTGCCGGTGTAAAGCGATCCGTTTCTAACCGCACTGGCGTCAATGGTGCCATCTAGCCGCACCACATTGGCTTTGAAGTACAAGGCTCCTCCGTTGCCGTTGGGGGTGCCACTAATATTGCTTTCCAATCCACGGACCAGATCGCCGGATCTTAAATGCAGGCTACCACCCTGATTTTGGAAAGTGGTGCGTGATCCTGCTGTGTTGAAGTAAGTACCAGCCTGTATATTTTGCCCGTTGTTAATGGAGTTCACCTCGCCGGGGGCGGCATAGGCAACTGGTACCGTGCTGGCGGTGATGCCAAAAATAAGTGTCCACGGAATCCATTTTGAAGTATGCGTGTTTTTACCAACTGCATTCATGATGCGTCTCTCCTTTATTAATTTCTAATGTTTCAATAATAACTGCCCAATATCCCTATGCAATAGAAAAACTGAACTCACTTTCGCTGAAATCAATAACACCATTGCCTAATCCAAAATAGCGCTATCGATTAATGTGGTTTTAGTGAGTAGACTGTGACAAACTTCTCATTCAAATACCATTGACTAGATGTTTATTACCTGAACGGGTAGTAGGAAGCTCTGCTAATTGCTCTGACTGGGGGTTTATTTTAGAGGCCAAAGGCGTTATAACTGCATGCATGTTAAATCGGGCTGATGTATAGGCACTTTCCCATGAAAGTGAGTTTGCCATTGAGCGCAAAAACGAGGCCATTCAACCGTTTTGTTTTGTTGGCGCAATGGATGGGACGTGTCGTGTGGGATGTCTGTTTTTCCAGATTCAAGGTCGAAGGACTGTTTTAGTCGTCTGCTTTTTAAGCGTTACTTTTTTAACGCCTGTTGGCTTTGCTCAAAACAGTTTACCGGGTCAATCGGCCCCTGCCAGCCTTAACCCGGGTCTGTTAACCCAACCTTCTGGTCAAATGCGATTTCTGGATCAACAGGGTTTTTCTTCCCGGCAAGCACCTGCTGTGCGGCAGGAGGAAATCAAGCTGGACGTTCCGGCGATTAGCCCTCCAGCCCATTTTGCTTCAGCGGCTTTCCCCATTCAAAAAATCCTGATAGAAGGGGCCACCTTGCTGAGCAAGGAAGAGGCCAACCGCTTGACCCGGCCTTACGAGGGAACCCCGCAAACGCTGGATAGTCTGGGGAGGCTGGTTGAGCAAATTACTGGCTATTACCGGGAAAAAGGCTACCTGACCACCGAAGCGTTCATTCCGCCCCAGGATGTGAAAGAGGGCGTGCTTCGCATTCAGGTTCAGGAAGGCCGTGTGGGTAATATCCACATTGAAGGCAGTCGTTTTTATCGGGTGCGGGTGATTGGCCGAAACCTGTCCCAGCAGCCGGGAGAACCGCTCAATTTTAGAAAGCTGGAACGGGATTTAAATGCCAGCAATCGTTTGAATGATGGCTATAAGGTAAAGGCTTTCTTATCCCCCGGTGATCAGCCGGGAGCCACCAATATTAAACTCAAAGTGGCCGAACGCCAGCCGTTACAGGTAAGCCCTACTTTTGACAATCAGGGACGTTATTTTGTGGGTCTGTACCGGGCCGGGGTAGAGGTCCGAAATGACAGTCTGTTTCGAGCGGGCGATCGGTTGTATGGGCGCTATCTGGGGGCAACTGGCACCCAGGTGGGTGTCGGTACCTATTCGGTTCCACTCAATCGTTTTGGCACGGAAGTTTCTGGCAGTTTTGCCTACAGCCGGGTGAACGTAAAATTACCCATTGATACCCCGCCTTCGATTACCGGAAAATCTTACAGTGCCGGTGTGAATATTACCCAGCCACTGGGCCGAAGCCGAAGCTGGCAGCTGGATACCGGCTTCAACTGGCAGCGGGCCACCAATTTTTTTGAAGGGGATCAAACCAACGCAGAAGAAGTACATTCCATTCAAACGGGCTTGAGTTTTGATCACTCCGATCGCTGGGGGAGAACCTTTAACCGGGTTCAGAACACCTTCGCCTTCAAAGGGACCAGGGCTGACAACAGCTTCTGGAAGGTGGAAAACTTTTTTAATCGCTTGATTCTTTTGCCTAAAAATAATCTATTAATATTGAAGGCTTATGGCCAATGGACCCCGGATGCCTTGTCTTCTTTGCAACAATTTCAACTGGGTGGCCAAAGCAGTGTAAGAGGCTTTACAGAAGGCGTCCTGATTGGGGATCGGGGGTATAACCTGGGGATTGAGCATCGCTTTCCCCTGCCGGGATTAAAGTATGTTAGCCCGTGGATGAGCCAACGGGTTCAGGGTGCCTTGTTTTACGATTTAGGGCAGGTGTGGAACGATAAAAGCAGTCCATTTTACAACCCGAAAACCGCCACACTGGCCAAGGCCACCTTGTTGCAAGGGGTTGGGTTTGGTTTCAGGGCCCAGTTAACCCGCTTTATGCAGGGCTTTGTGGATGTGGGGTTTGGTCTGGGCGATCGCAGGGCCATTGAGCCTGAAGGTCGTCAGCCGACGGCCAGAGTTCACTTTGGCCTGCGTTCCGATTTTTTGCCAACCGAGTATAAAATACGAAATGAAAAAAGCAGGCTGTATAAGCAGCCTAAGCCCCCCAAAAAATCAGCTTCCGCTGTGTAGGGTGGCGTTTTATTTTGGTGTCTGATCGGCCCGTATTTTATTATTTTTGTTTTTGGTAACTTTTAAGCCTGATCATTTTTAAAACTTTTTACTTTTTTATTTTTCCAATTTTGTTTAAGACACGCTAACATTCGATCAAAAAATCAAGTTGCTTTTACGGCGCTGTAAAGCGCCACCATTCATGATGGGTTTGATCCAATTCATCGGAGTGCAGTCAGAACGTTTTTAAAAAAAGAGGGGGAATCGGATATGAACATAGCGACCCAAAAAAATGTGTATTTATTAAGCGATGGCGATGCCAGCATGAAAGACCTTTTGGGTAGCAAAGGAGCAAACCTTTCTGAAATGGCTCGTTTGGGCCTGCCAGTGCCGCCCGGTTTTATTTTAACCACCGAGGTTTGCAACACCTATTTACGAGACGGCCATACTTTGCCTTCTGGCTTGATGGATGAGGTGCGGCAGGCCTTGAGTACTGTTGAAAAATCCATGAATCGTCGCTTTGGAGATCCAGAAAATCCACTGTTGCTCTCGGTGCGTTCGGGCGCCAGAATTTCCATGCCGGGCATGATGGAGACCGTATTGAATCTGGGCTTGAATGAACAAACCTTGCGGGGGCTGATTCGCCAGTCTGGCGATGAGCGATTTGGGTATGATACCTATCGGCGGTTTATCCAAATGTTTGGCAGTGTGGTTTTGGGGGTGAACAAGGATTATTTTGAGGATCTGTTGGTCTATCAGAAAAAACAGTTGGGCTTGGTGGAGGATACCGATATCCCCGCCTCGGTGTTGCGGCAAGTAGTGGACGCTTATCTGGAAATCATTCTGGATCAAACCGGGCAGCCTTTCCCGGAAGATCCTATGGAACAGCTGCGAATGGCGGTTGAATCGGTTTTTGGTTCCTGGTTGATTCCAAGGGCGGTGGCTTATCGCAATCATATGAAAATTGATCACACGCTGGGAACGGCGGTGAATATTCAGGCCATGGTGTTTGGCAATATGGGTGATAATTCGGCCACCGGGGTGGCTTTTACTCGCAACCCCTCCACCGGGGAAAAGGAATTATACGGAGAATATCTGATCAATGCTCAGGGCGAGGATGTAGTGGCCGGGATTCGCACCCCAAAAAAGTTGGCCGATATGGCGGTGGAATTACCCCGGCTTTATCAGGAACTATCGGAAATCGCTTACCGGTTGGAGCATCATTATATGGATGTGCAAGACATGGAGTTTACCGTTGAGCGGGGACGACTGTTTATGTTGCAAACCCGCACCGGCAAGCGCACGGTACAGGCCGCCGTTAAAATTGCGGTGGATATGGTGCATGAGGGTTTGTTGCCGGTGGAAACCGCTTTGTTGCGGGTAGAGGCCAATCAGTTGAGCCAGTTGTTTTTGCCCGCTTTTAATCCGCTGGATAAGCAAAAAGCCCGACAAGCAGGGCGTTTGCTGGCCACGGGTTTAAACGCTTCTCCGGGGGCCGCTACCGGCATGATTGTGTTCGATCCCGGTGAGGCCAAAACTTTGGCGGAAGCGGGTGAAAAAATTATTTTAACCCGTTTGGAAACCTGCCCGGATGATGTGCATGGCATGCTGGCCGCTCAAGGTGTTTTAACGGCTCGGGGCGGCAATACCAGCCATGCGGCGGTGGTGGCCCGAGGGATTGGGAAGCCTTGTGTGGCGGGTTGCGAAGCGTGCAAGGTGGATTTAAAGCGTGAAACACTGACAGTGCGTGGCAAAGTGCTGACCAAAGGCAGTATTGTTTCAATTGATGGGGGCACCGGAGAGGTATTTGAAGGGACCATCGCCACCCAGCCTCCTCAAATTACGGAGGAGCTGGAGCATTTGCTGAACTGGGCCGATGAAACCCGCAGGCTCGGCGTTCGGGCCAATGCCGACACCCCTGCCGATGCCCGAAAAGCGGTAGAAATGGGAGCCAAGGGCATTGGGCTTTGTCGGACGGAGCATATGTTTATGGCCGAGGAACGCTTGCCGGTGGTACGAGAGATGATTCTGGCCAATACGTCAGAGGAGCGTCGCAAGGCACTGGCGCAGCTATTGCCTATGCAACATGCCGACTTTAAAGGGATTTTTCAGGCCATGAACGGCTACCCGGTGACTATTCGTTTACTGGATCCACCGCTGCATGAGTTTTTGCCCAACCGGGATGAAGCTTATGCCGAGTTACTTCGTCTGGAAAAGGCAGACCCTTATCAGGATGCGGTGAAATTCAAACACGCCGTATTGGCTAAAATTGATGAGTTGCGAGAAGTGAATCCCATGATGGGGTTTCGGGGGTGCCGCTTAGGGCTGGTTTATCCAGAAATTTATGAAGTTCAGGTGCGGGCCATTTTTGAGGCCGCTTGCGATATTCTGGAGGAAGGGGGTGCTGTTCAGCCGGAAATTATGATCCCGTTAGTGGGTTATGCCAAAGAGCTGGAAACCATCAAAGTGCAACTGGACGCCGTGGCTCATGAGGTCATGAGCCGTCGGGGACGATGGCCCACTTATTTGTTTGGCACCATGATTGAGGTGCCTCGGGCCGCTTTGGTGGCGGATCAGATTGCCAAACATTCCCAGTTTTTTAGTTTTGGCACCAATGATTTAACCCAACTGGCCCTTGGTTTCAGTCGGGATGACTCAGAGGGTCGTTTTCTGGCCCGTTATCTGGAGAAAAATATAATCCCCGAAAACCCGTTTGAGACACTGGATCAGGGAGGGGTTGGCCTGTTAATGGAAATGGCTCGAGACAAGGGGCGGCAAACCCAGCCGGATCTCAAGCTGGGGCTATGCGGCGAGCATGGGGGAGAGGCTAAAAGCGTTCAATTCTGCCATCGCATTGGACTTAATTATGTGAGCTGTTCCCCGTTTCGGATTCCGGTGGCTCGTTTGGCTGCGGCACAGGCGGTGATTTTTTCTCGTCAAGCGCTACTGCCAGAACTGGGACAGCCTTTTTCACAGGTTCTTTAAACCCATTTTTAAAATCATGATGGTTCAGATGACCGGGAGCTTGGCCCGGTCATCTGGTTTTATTCGGGTTTTATTAGGAAAATAGAGGCCAAGGGTGTTACATTACTCAATACAAATAGCCCGGTAGTGCTAGACGCCCGGTTAATTGTAGCGCTTGATCCTCTCTTGCTATACTCATTTCAATCACACCTGTAAAAAATAATGAAATTTAAAGAAAGGTAATAAGGCGCTTTTTATGTACACCATTGCTGTTATACTTGTGATTGCTTGGTTGCTGGGATTCTTGGGCGGCTATCAATTGAATGGACTGATTCACCTGTTGTTGGTGTTGGCGGTCATCTCGGTTTTAATCCGCGTTATTCAAGGGCGCTCTCTGTAATTGCTTCAATGAATTGTTCCCTCCGGTTTTCAGCGCATCGTCGCTCGCCTCTCTAACCCGAGATAAATAACCGGATATAAATACCCGCGAATAAATAATGACCTGTCTCAAATAACCTGTTAAGGTTTATGAGGCAGGTTTTTTATGGTTTGTGTCACGTTTACCGCCCATTGGGGCATTGTTTTTCTGAATTTTTAAAAAGCTTTTGTTTTGGCTATCTTGAAAGGGTGCAATGACTTTAGGAAAGGGATTTTCATGCTTGAAGGGGATTTAGAACAGCGCATTCTGGACCGGGTGCGGAAAATTCCGGCCTTCGACAAGTTTGGCTTGCAGGTTTTAGAACTGTCTCCGGGGCTGTGCGAAGCGAAAATGCCCCGTGATAAAGATTTTGACGGTATTTTCGAGTCGTTCCACGGTGGCTTGCTAATGGCTGTGGCGGATACCATCGCCTGCTTCGCCATTATGACCCACACCGGCCCGGATGAGCGTATGGCCACTACCGATATGAGCATCCGTTTTTTGGCCCCCTGTATGACGGACGTGCGGGCGGTGGCCAGGGTTATCAAGCTGGGTCGCAGCCTGTGTCCGGTGCACGTGGATTTATATGACCTGAATAACCGCTTGGTAGCCGTGGCCGAGGTTTGCTATATGCGTGTTTCTTAAAACTCGGGTAGTAAAGGCTCCAATGGCTGTGTTGTAATAATTCTTTACCAAGCCGGTATTAAATTAGGTTTACCGGTTTTACTGAACCAAGAAACCAGTATGAGTCCTTGACGCATGTTAAATGCCCCTAATAGTAGTGGTGGAAACAACCGAATCGTATATCAATCGCCTTCTGGTGTTCCTTTTGCGCGTCAGGGTCAGCTCAATTACCTGCCTCAAGGTGGGGCGGCAGGTGGGTTCAACTTGCCTTTCACGCCTCGTTTTCCGGGAGGCCCTCAGGATGCTGTTGCGGCGATCCGTCCCATGCCATACGGCTGGGGGTGGCCTGAACCTTTAAAAAACGCTTCAGAAAGTAACGTTGCGGATACCTTCAAGACTGATCGAGCCGCTCAGAAAGGGAAAAATGCGTATTCCCCGGCTCCTTCCCCAGAGGCATCCAGTCCAGATACATCTAGCAAGGACACTTTGTCTCGACCTCAGTCCAAAGTGGCGCAGAAATCCGGGCCAGATAAAAACCCTCCTCTGAAAACACCCGCTTCGGATACGCATAACCATAAAGCCAAAACGGACGCCAGGATGTCGCCCGCTCAAGCGGAGCCTGCCAAAGGAAATTCCTGGTTCAATGCCTCTACCTTGATTGGGGCTTTTAAAGTCACGTCCGCCCTGATTATCACCGGAGGCATCAACGCCTTCTTCTTTGGGGTGCCTATCTATATCGCTTCCGGATTGTCGGCTGTGGTGGCTGGCTCCCAGTCTTTGGCGGCCCTTAAAATTCATAAGGAAGACAGCGAATTTACTCGAAAAGTGGTAAGGTTCAGTCGCAAACTGATGGGGCGCCAGAATGATCCTACCCCTGCGGGCAAAGAATGGTCGATGGTGCCTGTTTGGGCCGCAATATGCGGTTCATTCGGTTTGTCTGAGGCCATGGGAAACCATATTTATAAGCGCTTTACCGGCCATACCGAAAAAAACTTTGACGCCCGTATGGAGGATCTGAAAAAAACGCTAGGAAGTGATAATGGTTGGCTGAATGTTTTGAAACCGATTCAAGAAGTACAGCAAAAGGGCATGCAGTTTGTGAAAAGTACCAAAAAGCGAGCCACTACCTTGTTTGAAAAATGGGCCACTCAAGGTGGCGTTCGAAAAATGCCCCAGCAGGCTTTGCAATATGTCATGAAGTCCAGTGGGGGGCGCAACATGCCGTTGGCTTATCTCTGGTCGTTTGGTATGGCTAGTTTTGGGGGGGCCATGCAAACGGTATTGGCGGCGCTGATGCAGCAAAAAGTGGATAAAGCGCACGGCATTCAGAAATAACCGTTTGGGGGTTAATTGCTTGAGCGAAAAAAGGCCCGATGAACGAATCCATCGGGCGGTTTTAATCTCAAATCAGTGTTGGAAAATATTCAAAACTAAAAACTACTTGAAGTTAATTTTTGCCACGTTGCTCATGGGAGAGGCGGTGCTATTTTTGATGGCCCGCACCTGATAATAATAACTGGGCTGGGACGGCACCTGTTTTAAACGATGGGTAAACACCTTGGTATCCGGGTAAACCTGGGCAATTTTATCGAATTTTTTACTATCGAAACTGCCCCAGACTTCCAGCCCGGTTTCATCGGCGGCGTTGTCATTCCAGTTTAAGCGCACGGTTAGCTTCCCATCGTATTTGGCGGTTAACTGACTGGGCGCCTTCAGGCCATTACTACTGGTAGCAGGGCTGCTGGCTGAGGGTTTCGCCGGTGAAGGTGATGGGGAAGGAGAAGGCGAAGGAGAGGAGGCAACTGAGCCACCGCCTATACTTTGAGTCTCTAGCGCTTTTCCTTCCCCGGTGTTGTTTATCTGGGTAATGGGGCTACTGCCTTTGGAAATCCCGATAAACTTCTTGTTCTTAACCGAGGACAATTTGTTGTCTGTAATTTTAATCCCGTTTACCACCCCATTACTGACGGCAATGGCCGGTACATGAGGATCACTTTCCGTGATTTGAGTGAGTGTATTGTTGATAATTTGCAGGTTTTTAGGCACCGGTTTATACCCATCGGCTGAAGGGTCCGGGCTAAAGCGGATGCCCCGGCGCACGTTGTGCATTTTATTGTCAGCAATCGTAAAATTGTTCCCCCAGTTAAAGCCTTTGCGAACCCTGGGGTTGGTGTAGATATTGATGGCAATACCTTTAATATTTTGCAGGGTATTGCCCCGAATTTCCATGTTGTCGAAGTTGTCAATTTCCAGTCCGTAATGCTCACTGCCATTAATGCTGTTATCCACGATATAAACGTCTTTGGCCCCAGGGGTTCGGGAGGCGAATTTTACAGAGCCTCTCAGGTTGACAATGGTGTTATTTTTTAACCAGTAACGGGCTGTGGCCCCATGAATTTCGTCATTTGAGGTGGTGGAAATCTGGTAGATATTGTTAAAGGTGTTCCCGGTAACGGTGGTATCAAAGCTGTTCACCCCTTGAACCGGATCGGACTCGCTGGTGGTAACCCGCAGGGCGGCATTGCCAAAATTGTAAAACTGGTTGCGCTCAATGTTCACATTGCGACAAGAGCCAAAAAATAATCCCTGATCCGGCCACACCGGATTGTTGTTATCTTTAAAGGAAGTGCGCCCGTAAAACTGAAATCCCCGTACCCCGATTTTTTCGCTCATTCTCAGATAAATTAAATACTCACTTTGTGAAAAATTATCGGCTTTAATCAATATGGCCGGGTTATCGGGGTTGGATGAAAATTGAACGTTTTTCAAGCCCACCCCATATAAAGGCTTGCTTAAATAGTATTTTCCCGGATTGAACTGAAAGGTCCAACGGGTGTCTTTATCGGGACGCTGCAATAAATAAGCCAGTGCTTTCTGGGCGTCTGTACTGTAGTCTCCGGTGGGAGAAACGGCAATAATACGTTTGTTCTTGTCAATTTGATAGGCCCACACCGGCACACACGGCAAAAATATCAATAACCCTGTGCTGATCAGCCCGGAAGCCCAGGCTTTTTTAAACCTTAAATTCATACTCTTTTCTCTCCAGCTTTAACAAAGGGGGTTGAAACGAAATGGAATGACTTTGTAACGACTCAAATGACCTGAAGATGAAGGACTCAGAAAAACTGAATGCTTTTTTAAATATAAGCCTTGATTGAACCGATGCCAACGGTTTTTTTATGACCAACGCCGCAGGTGTTTCCCTGGTTATGAATTTGCTTTTGTCCTTCCCCGCAGGGTACTCCAGTGGTTGGAGTCGAATTATACTAGCAGTCAATAACGCCTCGTACAATCTCAACCTTGAAAAATTAGACTTCTGGTTAATAAGGTATTAATGCTATTGGCGTATTAAAAATTCACAAAAAACACCTGAATCCATGTTAAAATTCAGGCGTTTTTTTATTGAGGCTGGATTTACTTTTTAAAAATGTTCGTGCAGTTTCAACGTGTTTTGAATGGCAATTTTGTCTTCTAAAGCGGCGTTGGTTTCTTCGCGCGATCCATAGTGATCCGCGGTACTGTCATCGCCACGGTGTTTTTGGCCAATGGCAGGTCCGCCCCCTCCCCCGGCGATATCTCCGCCGGTAGGGCCGCCCATGCGTTTGCCGCCCAGGTTAATATCGTATCCTTTTTGGGAGGCTCTTTCATCAATTTCAAGGGTGCTGTGTTTTTCTGGCTCTGTTTGTTTCTGCTTGGGCTGTAAACTGCTTTTGGGTTTAGAAGCCGCAACAGATTTTGGTTTGTTTGGCTGATCCGCCATGATGGAATCTCCCCTTATCGGACTAATACAGGATGTTGAAGGTGATTCAGTAAGCCCTGAATGGCTACCTCTGGATTTGGCCTGAACGGCATTATGGAGTTTGAATGGGGGTAAAAGCAGGGCCACCACTCTACAGCCAGTCAATAAAGCAATATTCAAAGTTGAAAAGCACTTTGAATGTCTTCACTATTTTGCCATCGAATCCGGTATATCGGCTATTCCCGAATCGACTAATTTCTCACTCCCTCTATAGAGCCACAGGCTACACATAGCTCAAGCGGCAGGCATCCTTGGCACAGGGCTATGGATTGGATCGTGTAAAAGTATCCCCGGATTCTGTGAGTGGTAAAAAAGTGCGAAATCCAGACAGAACTGAGCGCCAGAACCGGTTTTGTTCCCCACCATTGGTATTGGCCCAGCCCCCTGAGAAAAGCCCTGAAAAGGAAATCATGAGTTTCAATTCCTGATAAATAAGCATCGGTTAAGGATTTCTACTATATCTTGAAATGGTTTGCCGGGAAACACCCGTTTGCTTGCTTACGGCTCTCTCTAACCCAATTATGATACAGTGGTTTTGATTTTGGCAGCGTATGTTGACTGCCATTTGGCTTGTTTTTGGTTCCAAAATTTTGAGAGCGCTATGTTTAACTTGAAAACACGATGGCTAGTTTGCTTGTTGCTGCTTTGCTTTGGGTGGGCTGGCAACAACAGCTGGGCAATGGATCCTGGTATCAGCGCTCATCAGACCCATGGCGACTCATTCGCCTCCTTGCCGGTCAAGCCCTTTCAATGGGGAAATCCCAAAAAATTGGCCTTGGCCGAGGCCATGTCCAGCTGGACCATTCAAACCTTACGGGCTAATCATGCCCAAGTTGGTGTGGTGGCCCGACAAGGCGCTTATGTGACCCGCTTGTTTGATCGCACCGGCATGACCCATTCCGGCTTTGTTTTTCAGGATCCCACCAGCGGAGAGTGGATGACGTACAGTTTATATTCCAACCCGGAAACTGGCCGGAAAACCGCCCGCTTGTGGCGGCAAAGCCTGAAGGATTTTTTCTACGGCCAGCGCAGTAACTACCCGGAAGCGTTGCTATTAATTCCCACCCCTGCTTTGCAAGCCCGCATGTTGCAGCGTTTTTACGCCGAACCCTTTGAATCCCTGCTGCCTCCCCATCACCGTTATAATCTGGTGGCGCCCATCCAAAGCCCCATTAGCTTTAATTGCACCAAATGGGTGGTTCTCCAGCTGTATGCCGCCCAAAACAACAGCAGCGATGTTCCCACCCTGATTCAGGCCATGCGGGGGCACTACGGGGTGAAGACCGTGCGTCCCAAATTTTTAACCCGGCTGGTCCTGAAGCGAAAGGCTGATGTGGACTGGGAGGAACTCAACCCGCCCGGTACGGTTCAAACCGTCACGGTTGACAGTTTGTATCAGGCGAATTTGTTTGAGCGATTTTTTCTGTACAGTGGCAAACCGAAGCTCAAGGGCATTTGGGCTGAGGACTTTAACCCGGTGGGGGAGGGTGGTGCAGCCGCTCTCATTAAAAAATAGATGACTTTTGCCCTCGTCTCATATTGAGTCGTCTTATGTTTAGGATGCTGGCTATTTTTTGCTCATAAATAGCGCTTTTAAATCCGTTTTTAAAATGGAGAAAAATTGCTGGAACCATTCCTTGATTTGGCCTCGCATTTTTTGCCAAAAAGGAAGGGGTGTTTGTTTTGCGGAAGCGCTGGGCTGATGAACTGGCTCGCTTTTAGAGATTTTTGTTTCGTGGTTGGCAGGGGCGGATACGGGCTGTTTTTTCTTGCCGCCGCAGCAAGATCCGGCAAAATGGGCCTCATTCTGCCGGGTTTGAGCGTTGGGGTTTGTCTTAAAAGGGGGCTGGAAACCCAAATTGACTGTAAGCACCGGGATGATGGACTCCGTTATTGGGGTGAAGCGTATCGGGGCCGCAATTGAGGCGACCCCGATACCCAACGTAGGAACTCGCTGAATATGGTTGGTTTTTCAGCGGGTTGCATAACCGTAAAAAGGATTAACCGCAGCAGCTTGCGCCAAACTGGGGGGCTTTCTTTTGGAAAGTATCCGCTTTGGGCTGATCCATGAGTTTCACGGTTTGGCCAGCCTGTTTTTGCTGGGCCGCCTTTTTTTGTTGCAATGCCAACATGGGGTTGGTTGCGCCTTTAAATTGGACGTTCATTGTTTAATCACCTCCTTTGGGTTGGGATTGGGTGGGGCGAATTGTTGGTGGCGTGCGTTTGGCCTTGAAACCAGTGCCACATGCCTCCCACTATTTCGCCAATCTCGCTCAGGCAAATAATACTTGGTGAGCAGCCTCGAGGGCAAGTTCGCAACATCATGCTGGGGCCTAGTATTTCAGTCAGATTTTTTTTCAGCGCTTCCGCCCGCTTTTGCAGGGATGGATATTGCTTGAGGGGCAGCTTTTCCACGGGCAAATTGCGAATTTGTCGATGAAACAGAAGGGACCCCAGAATGCCTAGCCCTCCTACGGTTAAAGAGATCATCAGACGGGATAGGGGTTCCGGCACCTTCAATTGTTGCTTTAAGTCTTTCACAAAGGCCTGATTGGCCCATTGGCTGGTTTGCACAATGCCTGCCACCAGCGGTGCCACCAGCAACACGGTCAGCCCGGAGGCTTTGGAGAAACGCAAAGCCATGGGGGTAATCACCGCCGCCGATTCTATCCCGGTTAGCCAGGCGGGTGGTTTCCAGTTCATGCCCTGATTCAGCTGGCCCACGGTGGCAACGCCCAGCCCTACTCTCGCCCAGCTTTTCCAGTCGGGCGGTAAAAAAAACTTGAAGGTTTCCGGCTTAAGGGCTTTTCCCGGAAGATGATGGGTGGCCAGCCCCAAGGTGAAAAGCAGCCCCGCTGTGGCCAAATGTCCAGCTTCAATGGGAGGGCGGTTTGGGGGCGTCAGGTTCTGGGCCAAAGCTGGATTTTGGACTGAAAATTGGGCCGAAAAAGCAGGCAGGGTTTTGACCACAGGAGGCATCCCCCTGCTGGGTAGCAGGCCGGGGAGAGGATAGTTCTGCAGCGAGGTGGTCATTGATTAAAACTTTTTTAAAGGGACCCGTTTACATTATCTGAAACAGACCTGCTCCATAAGCCAACCCCCCGGAGGGGATGCGACTTTGAAACCGCAAGTTTGATGGCAGAAGGGATGAACTTGTTTAGGAGGGGGGTGAACTGATGAATGGGCAGGGTGACAGGCTTGCCCTGACTGCTTTTTTTCTTTTTTATTCTGCATGGAGGCTTGACTCCCCTCTCTTGTCACTCAAAAATAGCCAAGTTCTACCTTGCAGAGTCGTTCTAAGCACGGTGCGCCCCACTGTTTTTCAAATAAATGCAAGTACACGCTTGCATGGGTTTAAAGCCGCATTTATAGTGATTTCAAATCATTACTGTTTGAAATGAGGGGTTATGAAACCCAATCTGAAAATCATCGTGGCCCTCACATTCTTGGCTTGTTACAGCAACGCAACATCGCTTACGGCTTTAGCGGACGTGAAACAGGCCGCGATTCAGGTTTCCAAAAGCTGGAACGAGGTTTCCCAACCAGATGCCGCTGAACCGGGAACCGTTTTGATTGGGGGCTTCCCGGATCGCCAGTGGTGGCAAAAATTTCAGGATCCGCATTTGGACACCTACATTCATGCGGCCTTGCAGAACAACCCCACCTTGAACGCTTCCCTGCAAACCGTGGCCCAATCCCGAGCCTTGACGGCCCAAGCTTTTTCAAAAGAACTACCCAGCGTTACCCTGAGCCCCTCGGCCTACCGCATTGCCTTGCCCGATAACGTTAAAGGCGCTTTGCCGTTAGAAACCCCCTTACGGCTTTACAATCTGCCCTTGCAAGCCGCTTACGAGCTGGATTTATGGGGCAAGAACCTGGACATCATTCGTTCCAGCAGGCGACAGGCAGAATCCGCCGAGTTGCAGAGCCATGCCGTTCTGAACACGGTGGTGGGGGACGTGGCTTCCGCTTATTTTAACCTGTTGAGAATGGATGCCCTGATCGAGTCTCAGCAAAAGAACCTGGGCTTGTTGCAACGGGTGGCGACATTGAAAGCTTCTCAGCATCAGGCCGGTTTGCTGAGTTTGGATGCCGTGTTGCTGGCCCAGCGAGACGCTGCCGAATCGGAGATGAATTTGGCCAGCTTCAGGCAGCAGCAAGCGGTTTTCGCGCACCAACTTTCTATTTTAACCGGCTCCCCACCTGCCAGCGCCGCTCAACTGCCTCGTGCCACGCTGGAAGCGTTGAGTTTGCCGCTGGAAACCGAAGTGGGTTCTCCGGGGGAGCTGTTAACCCGTCGCCCGGATGTGCTGGCTCAGGAAAAAATGCTGGAAAGCAGCCGTATTGATGTGCGAGTGGCTCGCAAAGCGTTTCTGCCCAGCGTGAATCTGGGGGCCATGGTGGGTGCCGGGGCGCTGGGTTTTAGAAACCTCTGGGATTGGGGCAATGTGTTTAATATGCAGTCTTTGGCCCTGAGTCAGCCCATTTTTCAGGGCGGCAAGCTGAAAGCCGAGCTGAATTATCGCAAGGCCAAGCAGAAAGAAGCGCTGGAAACTTACCGACAAGTAATTTTGATGGCCATGAAAGATGTGGAGGATAGTCTGTCTACCTTGAAGACGGGCTATGATGGCTTGAACAGCAGCAATCAACAACTGGTTTTGACTGAAAACAGTTTGCGATTGACGGATAGCCGATTCCAGCAGGGGCTGGTTCCCAAGCTGGATGTGTTGCAGGCCGAAAGCGAGCAAATGCGTTACCGGCAAAGTGCCATTCGCAGTAAAGCCGATACGGCCATTGCCACCATTAGCCTTTACAAAGCACTGGGGGGCGGATACTAACCCCTTCACCGTTCCCTGATTTTACCTCTTTATTATGTTTTATTCTTTTTTAGGCACGATTAAAGGATCCCCAAGCTGATGTCAGAGATTACCGAACCCCTCCCCAAGCCGCCCAACGCCTTTTCGGGTCAAGCCTTAGCCACCAATAAGTCATTTTTGATACTGGTGGGCGTGGTGATTGCGGTGGCCTTGGGTGCTTTGCTTTGGTTGTGGCAGGCCAGCCAGTTTGAAAAAACCGATAACGCCACTCTGGTGGGGCATGTGCATCCGGTGGCCCCTCGGGTAGCGGGTACCATTGCCCAGGTTCTGGTGGAGGATGATCAGGCCGTTCAAAAGGGCGATGTGATTGCGGTGATTGACAATCAGGACTACGCCTTGATGCTCAGTCAGGCCCAGAGCCATTTGCTGAACGCTAAGGCTCAGGCCAAAACCGCTTTTAGCAACATTGCTTACACCCAGCGGCAGGCGGCCTCTCAGGTAACTCAGGCTCAGGGCGTGGTGGGGGCTTCCCAGTCCACCATTGCCCAATCTAGGCAAGCGGTGGCCGAGGCCCGTGCTGCGGTGTCTCAGGCTAGGCACTTGCTGGAGCAGCAAGCCGTCCAGTACCAAAAGGCCCAATCGGATTACGCCCGCTATAAAGGGGCAGACCCGGAGGCTATTTCCGCTCAGCAACTGGAAACAGCTTTCACTGCTTTGAAAGGCGCTGATGCCGCTCAAAATTCCGCTCAGGCCAATTTGCGGCAGGCAGAAGCCCGCTTGGCTCAAACTCAATCCAGCGTTAGTGGTAATGTGTCTAAATTGACTCAATCCCAGGGGGTTGCCCAGTCGGCGCAGGCCCAAACCCTTCAACTGGCAGTGGTCAAGGCTCAGTATGATGCGGCGCTGGCTTCGGTTCAAATGGCCGAGGATGAGGTGCGTCAAGCGCAGTTAAATGTGGGTTATACCCGAATTCTGGCCCCGGTTTCCGGCAAAATTGGCAAAAAATCGGTGGAAGTGGGCCAGCGGGTGCAACCGGGTGAATTATTAATGGCGGTGGTCAGCCCGGAAGTTTGGGTGGTGGCCAATTATAAGGAAACCCAGCTCAGTCGGATGCGGCCCGGTCAATCGGTTGAAATTGAGGTGGACGCCTTTCCCAGCCATCATTTTGAGGGGGTGGTCAATAGTTTTTCACCGGCATCCGGGGCGCAATTTGCCTTGCTCCCTGCCGAAAACGCCACCGGCAACTTCACCAAAATTGTGCAGCGCATTCCGGTAAAAATCTTGCTGAAACCCGACAGCGTGAAGGGTTACGAGAATTTACTGGTTCCCGGCATGTCTACCGTGGTTTCGGTTAAAGTCAGCCAGCCGTCTCAAAGGAAACCCGCCTCCTGATGTCTGCCGATGCTTTGATTGAGGGTGCTTCTCCTCCTGAAAAATTGACCACCCGTGAGCGGATTTTGAAAGCGGCTTCCACCGTGTTTGCCGAGCAGGGGGTGAAAGGGGCTACCACCCGTGAAATTGCTCGGGTGGCAGAAGTGAACGAGACCACCCTATTTCGCCATTTTCAAAATAAGGAACTGTTGCTAAAAGCCGTGGTGGAGCAATCGGCCAATACCATTGATGAGGCCCTGACCGGCCCGGGGATGTCCAACGGGGATTTGCGAAAGGATTTGACCTATTACGCACGGGTTTCTAATGCGGTTTTGTTTGAAAAAGAACCGATTATCCGCATGTTTATTGGGGAATGCACCCGCCAGCCGGATGGGGCCAGACAAATCGCCTGCACCGCCTGGCAGCCCGTTCGGTTGAAATTGATTGATTACTTAAAACGGGCTCAGGACAACGGGCAGGTTTTGCCCCATCTGGACCCGGAGCAGACCGTGGAAGTATTGGTCAGTTCGCTAATGGGGGGCATGTTGCGTCGCAAAATGGTGGAAACCGGTTTTTCACCGGAAGCCTATCTGGATACGGTTCTGGATGTGTTTATTCGGGGCATTAGTCCCGCCCAACAGCCCGAAAATCAAGAATAGGAACTGCATGGATGTCTACAGTCGCCACTACTTTTGCTGAAGTGCCTCAGTCTCAGGAACGTCCCGGCTGGTGGAAGTGGGCCATTGCCATTACCGCCTCACTTGGGGCGGTGCTGGAGGTGATTGATACCAGCATTGTGAACGTGGCCTTGCCCGATATGCAGGGCAATCTGGGGGCGACCCTGTCTGAAATTGGCTGGGTGGTCACGGGTTATGCGGTGGCCAACGTGGTGATGATTCCGCTGAGTGCCTGGTTGGGCGATTATTTTGGGAAGAAGAACTATTTTATTTTTTGTCTGGTGGGATTTACGTTGGCTTCTGTTTTATGCGGCATGGCCACCACCTTGCCCATGCTTATTTTGGCCAGAGTGTTGCAGGGCTTGGCAGGGGGCGGCTTGCTGGCCAAAGGGCAATCCATTATTTTTGAAACCTTTCCACCGCATCAACAAAATATAGCGCAGGCTGTTTTTGGCATGGGGGTTATGGTGGGGCCTGCGCTGGGGCCGACTTTGGGCGGTTTTATTACGGATGCCATTGGCTGGCGGTGGATCTTTTTTATTAACATTCCCTTCGGGATTTTGGCGGTCATTGCGGCCCTGATTTTTTTCTACCCCGATAAAATTGACCCGGAGGTTCGCAAGCGCAAAGTGGATTGGTGGGGCATTGGGCTTTTGGCCCTGGCTCTGTCCAGTTTTCAAACCATGTTGGAAGAAGGGCATCAGGAGGACTGGTTTGCCTCTGCCTTTATTGCCCTAATGGCGGTGCTGAGCGTGGTGGGCATCATTTTGTTTGTGTGGCGAGAGTTGACCGTGGAGCATCCGGCCGTGGATTTGCGGGTGTTGCGCTATCGCTCGTTGGCCGCGGGCAGCGTGTTTTCCGCTTTATTGGGAATGGGGTTGTATGGGGCCTTGTTTGCCCTGCCCATTTTCGCCCAAACCCTGCTGCATTATAACGCCGAAAAAACCGGCTTTCTGTTGTTGCCGGGTGCCATTGCGTCCGCTGTGTTTATGATGGTGGGCGCTCAGCTGAGCCGTAAACTGGACAACCGGATTTTAATTGCCGTAGGCTCCATTATTTTGGCGCTCACCATGTTTTATTTAGCGGGCATTAACCCCAACACCAACGAGGATAGCCTTTACTGGCCCCTGATTTGGCGAGGGGCGGGTACGGTGCTGATGTTTATGCCCCTAACCCTGGCCACTCTCAGCCCCATTCCCAAGCAGGATATCGCCGCAGCCAGCGGGTTTTTTAACCTGACCCGGCAAATTGGCGGCAGTATTGGCATTGCGGTTTTAACCACCTTGCTGGCCGAACGCCAGAACTTTCACCGCTCCGTGCTGAGCGAGCATATTAGCCTCTACAATCCGGCGGTTCGGGCTCAAATTGAAGGCATGGCTCACCACTTGCAGCAACAGGGCACTTCCATCGGCATGGCCAAACAACAGGCGCTGGCCATTATGGATGGCATGTTAAGTCAGCAAGCGGCGGTGCTTTCTTATGCGGATATTTTCTGGTTTATGGGCATGGTGTTTGTCTTGTCTCTGGGCCTTTTATTTTTCCTGGGCAAGGGCAGTAAGGCGGAATTGCCCATAGACAGTCATTAAAGGGGTCTCGAAAATTTATTGACAGCGGTTTGAAACTTTTTGGCTTGTGCCGGGTATCTGAATGAACAATCTCTTAAATTCTCTCCCAAACCTATCCATTTTTTTAACCAACGACCCGCCGGATTTCGCTGAAAGTAACCCTTTCACGAGTCCGGTTTTTCTTGACCAATAGATGGAATTGGTCAAAAATATAACCAGAAGTAATTGTGGAAAACCTTGCCATGGGACGAAAAAAAATTCAGGAAAATCGTTCCGGCCTTATTTTAGAGGCCGCCTCGGCGTTGTTTGACCAGTTTGGCTACGAGAAAACCACGCTGGATGATATCGCCCTACGGGCCGGAATTGGCAAAGGCAGCGTTTATCTGGAATTTGCCAACAAAGAGGCCATTTTATTCGCCCTGATTCTGGAAAATAAGCGGAATCAGGTGGCCCACATGCTTAAAATTGCCGAACGCACCGATAAACCGGCTCTGGAATTGCTCAAAATCATGCTGGTGCAAAATGTGGGCATGGTGTTTGATTCGGTGCAAAAAAATCGCCGCAGTCCCGAGGAAATGGCCGCCACCCGAGAGCAGGTCAGAACCTTGCTGGCGCCATTTTTTGAAGCCCGCCTTGCTTTGGTGCGGGCGCTTTTGGAACGGGCCAGGCAGCAAGGTGAAATCACGCTTCAACCTGATTTATACCATACCGCCCAACTGATTTTACTAGCACTGCGCAGTGTTTTGCCTCCTTACGAGCGTGCTGATAAACGTGTGAAATTGCAAAATCAGGCCGCGGAATTGCTGGCCCTTATTTTTACAGGATTAAAACCCAACGACAGGACGTGCTTATGAGCCAGCCTCCATTGAAAAAAAAGTCTTCCAACACCCGCCGGATTGGGTTTTTAGCAGGATTGGTCATTTTACTGGCCGTGTTTTTTTTCTGGAATCGCAGTATGCAAGACGCCAAACCCGGCCAGGCCGGGGCGGTGGATCCCAAAACCGTTCCAGTGCCGGTGGAATTGGCCACGGTTATCTCTCGCACCATGCCGGTGCAAATTCGAACCATTGGCAATGTGGAAACCGTTTCTACCGTTACCTTAAAGCCCCAGATTGAAGGCCGCATTAACGGCATTTATTTTGAGGAAGGCGCTTTTGTGCAGCAAGGACAACTGCTTTTTGCCATTGATACCCAATCTATTGAGGCCAGTCTGGCTCAGGCGCAAGCCATTGTGAGCAAGGATCAATCACTGGTGGCTCAGGCCCGTGCCAATTTGGTGAAAAATCAAACCGCAGTGCGGCAGGCTCAGGCCAATCTGGATAAAGATTTGGCGCAGTTGGAATACGCTCGAACTCAGGAGAAGCGATTTGCCTCGTTGTTAAAAGATGAATTTATCAGCGTGGATCAGTACGATCAGGCGGTTACGGCACGCAAGGTTGCAGAGGCCACCGTGGATTCGGATCGCGCAGCCATTCAAAACGCCAAGGCCATTGTGGCAGCCGATGCCTCGACCATTGCCAGCGCTCAGGCCAATGTCAGAGCGGATCAGGCTTTGGTAGAAAGCGCCCGGATTCAACTGAGATATGGCAAAATTCACGCGCCGTTTTCCGGTCGGACTGGGCGTTTGCAAATTCATGTGGGAGATACCGTAAAAATTGGAGATACCCCCCTGATTCGACTGGATCGGCTCAATCCCATTGATGTGGGGTTTTCAATCCCGGAGCAAAGTCTTAAATCGGTTCGCACGGCGGGCCGCACCCGTCAGTTTCCGGCTTTGGTGGAAACCCGTGAAACGCCCCCCTCTCAACTGTCTGGGGTGGTGGATTTTCTGGATAGCACCGTGGATACCAACACCGGCACCATTCGCATGAAGGCCCGCTTTGAAAACGCCGAGCGCAAGCTTTGGCCGGGTCAGTTTGTGGATGTGGTGCTGAATTTAGCCCAGCAGCCCAATGCGGTGGTCATTCCTACCCAGGCGTTGCAAAGCGGACAGCAGGGCGATTATGTGTATGTGGCCGTTAATGGCAAAGCCGAAATGCGCCCGGTGGTGATGGATCGCACCGTGAAAAATTTAACGGTGATTCGTTCCGGTTTGGCCGCTGGTGAGCAGGTGGTCACCGATGGTCAGTTCCAGTTATCCAACGGATCTTTGTTAAAAGTGAAAAGTGGGCTGAACGTGAAAAGTGAATCCAGTAAGCCCGCCGCCGCTCCATCCGCACCAGAAGGAAATTGATCGATCGTGAATAATTTTACCAGGCTGTTTATCGACAAACCCATTATGACCACGCTGGTGATGGCCGGTATCCTGTTGTTCGGGATTATGGCCTATCGGCAATTGCCGGTGAGCGATTTACCCAACGTGGACTTTCCCACCATTCAGGTCAGCGCCAGTTTACCGGGAGCCAACCCGGACACCATGGCCGCATCAGTAGCCACCCCGCTGGAGCAGGAGTTTTCCACCATTGCCGGTCTGGATTCCATGAACTCTTCCAGCGCTTTGGGTTCTTCTTCCATTACCTTGCAATTTAATCTCAGTCGGGATATTGATGCGGCGGCTCAGGATGTGCAGGCCGCTATTTCCACCGCTTTGCGAAAACTGCCGGATGATATGCCCAGCCCGCCTTCTCTGCGGAAGGTTAACCCGGCGGATTCCCCCATTATTTATTTGGCGCTTACCGCCAAAACCTTGCCGTTGTCCGATGTGGATGAGTACGCTCAAAAAATTATCGCCCAGCGTATTTCCATGATCAATGGGGTGGCTCAGGTGTCGGTGTACGGTTCGCAAAAGTACGCCGTGCGGGTGCAAGCGGACCCCAAGGCGCTGGCCAGCCGAAATATTGGCATTGACGAGGTGGCCACCGCCATTCAAAAAGGAAACGTCAATTTGCCCACCGGGGTTTTGTATGGGGAGTACCGCAACTATACGGTTAAAGCCACCGGTCAACTGATGAAGGCCGCCGATTATCGCCCCCTGATTGTGGCCTATCGCAATGGTTCTCCGGTCTATTTAAACGAGCTGGCCAAAGTGACTGACAGTGTGGAAAACAACAAAGTGGCCAGCTGGTTTAACGGCACTCGAGGGATTGTGCTGGCCGTGCAACGTCAGCCCGGCACCAACACCATTGGGGTCATTGATAACGTAAAAGCGTTGTTCCCGGAGTTTCGAGCGGCTATTCCCCCCTCAGTCAATTTGGAAGTGGTGTTTGATCGCTCGCACACCATTCGGGAATCGTTGGATGATGTGCAATTTACCCTGGTGATTACCATTGTGCTGGTCATTGCCGTTATTTTCCTGTTTTTACGCAATGTGTTTGCGACCCTGATTGCCAGTTTGGCCCTGCCCATGTCTATTGTGGGTACTTTTGCGGCCATGTCGCTGTTAAATTTCAACCTGGATAACCTGTCTCTGATGGCCCTGACCTTGGCGGTGGGCTTCGTGGTGGATGACGCCATTGTGGTGCTGGAAAATATTATTCGGCATATGGAAATGGGCAAGGGGCCTTTTGAGGCCTCTGTGATCGGATCTCGGGAAATTGCTTTTACGGTTTTGTCCATGACCATTTCCCTGGTGGCCGTGTTTATTCCGGTGCTGTTTATGGGCGGGGTGGTGGGCCGGTTGTTTAATGAATTCGCCATGACCATGACCGTGTCCATCCTGATTTCAGGCTTTATTTCCCTGTCCCTAACCCCCATGTTGTGCAGTCGCTTACTGCGTTCTAAAAATATTCACGCGGCCGGTTCAAAAAACGGGTTGCTTAATGCGTTTGAGCGGGGCTTCAACTGGATTTACGAGGCCTATCACTGGACCCTCAAACTGGCCCTGCGTTTTCGCAAAACCGTCATGCTGATTTTCGCCGCTTTGCTGGTGGCCACGGCCTTGATGTTCGGGCTGGTTTCCAAGGGGTTTATTCCCACCGAGGACACCAATCAAATTTTCACCTCCACAGAAGGCCCGCAAGGCATTTCCTTTGATCAAATGGTGGCCCATCAAAAGCAGCTGGCCGATATCATTCGGAAAAATCCCGGCGTTAAAAGCGTGATGTCCAGTGTGGATAACGGGAATACCGGTCGAATCTTCGCCACTTTAAAACCCAGAGATGAGCGTGATTTGGGCGTGGAGGAAATCATTCAGGAACTGCGTCCCCAGTTGGCTCAGGTAAGTGGCATTCGGGCCTTTATGCAGGCCCCGCCCACCATTCGCTTAGGTGGGCAATTGAGTAAAAGTCTCTATCAGTTCACGCTGCAAAGTACCAATTTGGATGATTTGTATGTGGCCACCAACGCCATGTTTGAAAAAATGAAGCAGATGGATGGGTTACAGGATGTGACCACCGATTTGCAGTTGGCCAGCCCCCAGTTAAACGTCAAAATTGATCGGGATAAGGCATCCAGCCTGGGCATTACCGCGGAACAAATTGAACTGGCGCTGGGCAACGCTTATGGCACCCGTCAGGTTTCCACCATTTATTCGGCCAATAACGATTATCAGGTCATTCTGGAGCTGTTGCCCCAGTATCAGCAAGGGTTGGATGATTTATCCGCCCTGTATGTGCGTTCGGCCAACGGTAGCCTCATACCGCTGGATGCGCTGGCCAAGCTGGAACGAACGGTTGGACCGCTGACCATTAGCCATTTGGGCCAGTTTCCCTCGGCCACGGTTTCATTTAACTTGCGTCCAGGCGTTTCTTTGGGACAACGGGTTTCCCAAATTGAGGCCATGGCCCGAGATACCTTACCTTCCACGGTTCGTAGCAGTTTTCAGGGCAGCGCTCAGGCGTTTCAATCCTCGTTAAGCGGTATGGGCTTTTTGCTGATTATCGCGGTGCTGGTGATTTATCTGGTGTTGGGTATTTTGTATGAAAGTTTCATTCACCCCATTACCATTTTGTCGGGCTTGCCACCCGCTGGGCTGGGGGCTTTGCTCACCCTGTACCTGTTTCATCGGGATTTGGATATCTACGGCTTTTTGGGGCTGATTTTGCTGATTGGTATCGTTAAAAAGAACGCCATTATGATGATTGATTTTGCCCTGGATGCCCAGCGCAAAGATAACAAAAGCGCTGAGGCGGCTATTTATGAAGCGTGTCTGGTGCGTTTCAGGCCCATTATGATGACCACCCTTGCGGCCCTGATGGGGGCGTTGCCCTTGGCCATTGGCATGGGGGCTGGGGCGGAATCCCGACGAACGCTGGGCCTGGCGGTTTTTGGCGGCTTGCTGGTTTCCCAGTTGCTCACCCTCTACATTACCCCGGTGCTTTATATTTATTTAGACGCCTTTAAAGATCGCTTTTCCCGGAAAACACCCGCCGAGCAGTCCGTTACTCCTTCCCTTGGCTGATATTTTCAGGATATAAAAAAGGGGTCTGCTGGCTGTGATAATATCAAAGAGAACTTTGGTATTTGATGAAAGAAGATGTGGGTCTTCTTATGTAACCGTTCACGGGTTCACGGCTTTGAACAAGCGGTGTGGCTGTTTGACTGGTTTTGTCCTCACTCGTCATAAATAACAAATAAAAAATAAGCCCCTTTCATTGAAATGGGCCTGTTCATTGCGATTGCAGGGGCCTGTTTTCACTGGGCGGGCATGAGCCGATGCGCTTTAAGTCGCTTTTTAACCCCGTTTTTTAAAACATTATGGCAATAAATCACTGGATCGCAGGTCTATCTGTCAGCACTAGTTTGCTGTTGGGGGCTGGGAAACCGGGGGCGTGGGCTTGGGTTTGAATCCGGGGTTTTTAAAGAAAAGAAAGCCGGGTTTGGCTCTAAAACTGTGGATATATTTGCAGGCGTCAATGCATTCTCCGCAATTAAAGCAGCCATCAAACTGGCCCACTTTTAAAAAGCCGGTATCCCGAGGATCAATATCCACCGGGCAGGCGGTTTGGCAAGCGGTGCACGTTTTGCAATCTGTTTCGCGATCCGCCTCAAATTGAATTTCCAGCGGTCGCCATGGGCTATCTTGCTGATAGGCGGAAACCGATTGGGCCAAGCCGTAAGGGCAGCAGGTGCGGCAAAAATCCGTACCGGCATACAGCAGAAACAGGCCAATCAGTACAAATAACCCGTTTCCAAAAACCAGCGCAATGTGTGGATGCCCACTGGCGTACTGGCTTAAAACCCAGCTTGGCGGCATCACATAAAAACTCAGCAATAGGCTGAGGGCGGTGGTCAGCAGAATGCCCAGCAGGGGAGAAAGCCCCCAGAAAATTTGCTTGAAGGCCGGGCGATCACGGAGGATCAGTTTCATCCAGCGGGGTTTTTCAGCCAGTCCTACCATGGCCCGCAAGGGCTGGGTCCATTCGGTTAAAGTGTTGTGGGGGCAGGCCCAGCCACAAAACAGGCGCCCCCAGATAAAGGAGATAATGCCAATGACAATGACCGCCCCGTAAAAGCCAACGGGCAACCAAAACAGGGTATTGAACTCAAAGGGCAGAGTGCGCCCTGCCCAAATCAGTTTCTGGTGCAGCATATCCACCCGGAAAAGATTGAGGGCTGGCCCCAGAAAACAAAGCGCCCAAAACATGGGTTGCACCCATTTGCCACGAAATACATGGTAACGATACTTAAAAGGGTTGTTGGATCGTTTCATAAGGGCGGGGACAATCTGGTTTTAAAGGAAGGGCGATGCGTTTGCTGGTCAAAGGAACGATATTACCCTACTATCCTACTTCGGAAACGCCGAATGACCAAGGCCGGAAATACAGGTGGTGTTTTTAAACAGGGTGGTTGAATCAGAGTAAAAAGGGGGCGTCTTTTTCAGGGTGGAGGGCGCTGCGCTTTAGCCATCTGTCGAATACCCATTCAGGAAAATGCGCTTTATGATGATACGATCAGGCGCTTGTTTCGCCTGGCGTTGCCAGCGGTTCGGGAGGACGTTCCGGGAAGACGTTCAAGGTTTTCAGGACAAAATCCGGTCGTTTCTCGGCGGGAGAATGGAGGAAATACGGTATTATGCGAATTGCCCAGATTGCCCCCTTATGGGAGCTGGTGCCTCCCAAAGCCTATGGCGGCACGGAACTGGTGGCTCATTTGCTCACCGAAGGTTTGGTGGCCCGTGGGCATGAGGTGACCCTGTTTGCCGCCGCAGGCTCTCAAACCTCCGCCCGGTTTCATCCTTATGCCTCTAAGCCCTTGCGGGAGCTGGAGGAAGCTGTTCAGAAGGATAAAACGCATTGTACGGTGATGTCCACCGAGCTGAAAATGCTGGAAGATATTTTTCAGCAGGCCGAACAGTTTGACGTGATTCATAACCATATGGGTTTTCAGGCCCTTGCTTTCGCCGATTTTGTGGAAACCCCGATGGTGACCACCTTGCATAATGCACTCATTCCGCAGCCCGTTCACGATTTGTTTATGCGAAATGCCCATCTTCCCTATATTTCTATTAGTAACTACCAGCAGAAACTTTGGCCGGGGCTGAATTATGTGGATACCATTTATCACGGCATTGATTTAACCGGATTTGATCCCTGCTTCACCCACTCCGAGCCAGAATATTTGGCTTTTTTAGGGCGCCTTTCTCCGGAGAAAGGCCCACAACATGCCATTCGGGTGGCCAAGGCTTTGGGCAAAAAGTTAATTCTGGCTGGAAAAATTGATCGGGTGGATCGCCTGTTTTACGAACAAGAGCTGGCTCATCACATTGATGGTGATCAAATTTCCTACATTGGGGAGCTGGATCATCAGGCCAAGGTGGCCTTTTTGAGAAAGGCGGTGGCCTGTCTGTTTCCGGTGGAGTGGCCAGAGCCTTTCGGGTTGGTGATGATTGAGGCCATGGCTTGTGGTACGCCTGTGTTTGCTTTGCGAGACGGTTCGGTGCCAGAGGTGATTGATCATGGCTTGAGCGGTTACGTGGCCGATTCTCTGGATGAACTGATTCAGGGGGTGGGAAATTATCTGGATTTTGATCGGCGTTTGGTACGTAAAATCGCGGAAGACCGATTTTCCGTGGCCCGCATGATTGACGATCATGAGCGGGTTTATGAACGACTGGCAGGCGGCGGCGGGCGGTCCTTGTCGCTTACGGTGTCCCGCAAGCGCATTGGGGCCTCCTCAGGCAAACAACCGCCGTTGCCCTTAACCCCTTATCGGGGCGGGGAGGCAAAGCCGTTGCCTGTTACTACCGACAGAACCAGTCGATCGGACGATTCCATTTGGCTGGCCGCTGGCCCTCCTACTATCAATGGATTTTCCGCTGATTCGATTCTGGAGGGCAGCAAATCACCTGCCATCCAGCATCGGCAGAGACAGGATCGTTTGGGTTCCTGATGTATCCTTAAAGAGAGGATTCTAACCATCGTCACGGCCGGGTGTTTTGTTTGAGGCGTCAACCCGCAGGCCCTGTGATTCCTGAAAGAGGCCACCATGCAAATTAAACAGCCAGAAGATTTTTTATCCAGAAATCGAACCATTAAGCACAACCATTTGTATCTGGTGGATGATGTGCTGGGAAACATCCCTCAGGGCGATATGTCCGGGTTGGGCCTTTACCATTTGGACACCCGGTTTTTAAGCTGCTTTGAAATTAAACTGCACGGCACCGATCCCATCCCGTTGTTGTCTTCTTCAGAAATGGGATATATGTCCACCATTGTTTTTACCAATGGCCCCATTCAGACCGTCACCGAAGATGGAAAGCCGGTAACCTTGCCGCCTGAAATTATTCAACTCAAGCGGGAAACCGTTTTGTATGGCCATCAGTTTGAGCGGTACTGGCTGGTCAGTTATTTTTCTCAACCGGTTTACCTGGAGTTGAGCTTTACCTTTGACGCTGATTTTAGGGATATGTTTGATATTCGGGGCATTATTGCCGTGGATTTGCCAGAGCGGCGTCCGCCTATCCTCGATACCAGCGGGCAAAATCCGGTGTTAATTTTCAGCCACAAAGATCGCTCTGAGCGTAACCTGCAAACGGGTATCCGGTTTGTCGATTTGGCGCCTGAAGAGGTACCGGATCAAAAACTGCCCACCGTGGTGTATCGCACCTTGCTACAACCCCGGCAACCCTTTAACTTTAACTACGAAATTCAAACCATTATCAACGATCGCCTCATGAACGCCGGAAGCATTGAGGCCAGTGTAAAAACCATGGATGAAGCGCTGACCCATTTAAACTTTCGAACCCGTAAAAACGTGCAGGATACGGCGGTTTTCATTTCAGACAACGAGGACTTCAACGAGATGATGTCCCGGAACCAGAAAGACATGCAAATGTTAATGACCCATACCGAGGAAGGCAGTTATGTGGCTGCCGGAATTCCATGGTATGTGGCGCTTTTTGGCAGGGATTCCCTGATTACCTCTCGGTTTGCCATGATGTATAACCCGGCTATCGCCAAGGAATCCCTGAAAATTCTGGCCAAGTATCAAGGCAAGGAGAACAACCCGGATCGGGACGAGGAACCGGGGAAAATTCTGCACGAAATGCGGGTGGGCGAACTGGCCCGATTGGGGGAAATTCCCCATACGCCTTACTACGGCAGCGTGGATGCTACCCCCTTGTTTATTATTACCCTGTATGAGTATTTCCAATGGACCCATGATCTGGAAATCCTTTGTGAGCTTTGGCCCCATGCCCTGAAAGCAATGGATTGGATTGATCATAACCTGCAACAAAATGCTCAGGGCTATAGCACTTACCGCAGCATGTGCGATCGCGGTATTTTGCAGCAGGGCTGGAAAGATTCACACGACAGCGTGATGGATGAATTGGGGGTGATTGGTCAACCGCCCATTGCCTTGTCCGAGGTGCAGGGGTATGTATATATGGCCAAAACCATGATGGGCCGTTTGGCTGACTTTATGGAAGAAAAAACGCTGCGCCATCGTTTAAAGCAAGAATGCGTGGAGTTCCGCAAGCGCTTTAACAATGACTTCTGGATGGAAGATCTGGAGTTCTGCGCATTGGCTCTGAACGAGCAGGGTCAGCCGTTTCGGGTCATCGCTTCCAACCCTGGGCATTGCCTGGAAACCGGCTTGTTTTACGATACCTACGCTGATCAAATGATGAATCGTTTGATGTCGGCGGATATGTTCAACGGGTGGGGTATTCGAACCCTGAGTTCTAATACGGTGGCGTACAATCCCATGAGTTACCACAACGGCTCTATCTGGCCCCACGATAACGCCATGATCGCCCGTGGGTTTGCCCGCCAAGACCGCCCCGATCTGGTGGAGCGTATTTTTACGGGCTTGTTTGAGGCGGCCCGGCATATGCACTATCGTCGTTTGCCCGAACTGTTTTGCGGCTTTCGCAAAGAGGATGGTAAAGAGGGCGATCCGCCGGTTCGCTATCCGGTTTCCTGTATTCCCCAAGCCTGGGCGGCGGCGGCCATGTATTCCATTCTGCAATCCATGCTTAATATTCGGCCCAACGCCCCTCAAAAAAGCTTGTCCATCCACTCCCCTAATTTGCCTCACTATATGTCATTTTTACAAATCAATAACTTGCGGGTGGGCAAGGCCATTGTGGATCTGGAGTTTCGACGGAATCACAAAAGCGTGACCGTGGATGTACGAAACCGGCAAGGGCAGCTGGATATTATTGTTCAAATTTAAGGGCCAAGCCAAGGTTTCTGTTTAGTCCCTAAGAAGTAATCCGGCCAGGGTGATTTCCTGACCGGATTGTTTTCGTTTCCCGGAGCTTCCAAACCTTGCTTTTGGGCAAGGCCTCCAGCTCCGAGGAAGCTTGATGACTGACTGATTTACAGTTTACTCAAAGGAACGAATGGTTTTTAAAATAGATTATTTTGACTGACAAGAATACTTATCGGCTGAAAGTTGAAGAACTTTAGGACGGCTTTTAAAAATCCGAAGTAATTCTGGGCCTTGTTTTGGATTTTACAAAATGCTGGATTTTATAAAATTTCAACAAGGGCTTACCCGGCAAGTTGGGCATTGCCTGATGGCCAACGGAATACAGGCCAATGGGTGATTCGGATTTAGACAAGCGGGTAATTTCGCTGAAAAAACCGGGCGTTATAATACCTGAACTCTTTCCAATCGATCCAGTTTGAAAGTGAGAATGAAGAGATGGGGCTTGAATTTCAGGAAAGAGCCTGCTTAGAAATTGCGTCCCACCCTTTTACAAAAGGAGATTGTGCTATGCCTAATAAACTTGAAATTAAAGGTCACTGGAATCAGGTTAAAGGGAAGTTAAAAGAAAAATTTGGTGAGTTGACCGACAACGACTTGATGTATGTTGAAGGCAAAGAAGAAGAGCTGCTGGGGCGTATTCAGCAACGGACCGGCAAAACCCGCCGGGAAGTCGAAAAAGAAATCGAGAACTTTCTGCCAGTTCGCAAATATTAAGCCTTAAACACCTACAAAAACGATCGTGATGGAAGTATTCTGTCACGATCGTTTTTGTAGAATTAGCACGTGGGTGGAAATTTTTTAAATGGTCGGATTCGGCTCCGGCGTTTCATATTCCTCAATGTGTACCAACACTTCATTCACCCTGCCATCAAAGGCGTTTTCCAGTGCTTCCTCAACCTGATAGGAAATACGGTGGGCGGCTTTCACGGTTAAGGCCGGGTCCACCTGAATGTGTAAGTCAATAAACACGTGATCCCGCATGCCTCGGCTTCGGATTTTATGGCAGTCCATCACTCCCGGTACGCTTTTTACAATGGCGTTGATTTCCGCGGGATCCAAAGCGGCTTCATCGGTTAACGCGCTGAAATGGGTCATAATTAAATCAAAGCCCACTTTTAAAATAATTAGAGCCACCACCAGGGCCAGCACGGTATCTGCCCAGTACCAGCCCAGTTGAACCGCAATCATGGATAAAATAACCGAAACAGAAACCAGACAATCCGAAAACGTGTGCTTGGCGTCCGCCAGCAACAAATCGTTTTTGAGTTCTTTGCCTTTTCGATTTTCGTACCAGCTAACCCATAAATTAATCAGCAAGGTGCCCCCGATAATCATGTAGCTGATGGGGGATATTTGGGGATGGGTGTGGGTGGGGGAGAAAAACCGGGAAAAGCCTTCCCCGGCGATTTCAAAACAGGTTAAAAAGATAAAAAAGGAAATCAGCATGGAGGCAATGGCCTCAAATTTCCGGTGCCCGTAGGGGTGATTATGATCGGCAGGCTTTGCGGAAATGCTTAAGCCCACAATGCCCACCACGTTGGCCACCGCGTCCAGCAGGGAATGAAAGCCATCGGCGGTGATGCTGAGCGTGTGGGTATGGTAGCCCCAGGCCAGTTTGCTAAAGGATACCAGCAGGTTCAACCACAGGGTGATCATAAAAACCCGCTGGGCGGCTTTCATGGGGTTGGTTTTTGAAGCAGAGGCGGTGGTCATCCACAAAATCCATGGGTTGAGCAAGACGGTTCAATCATACCAGCATTGGGGGTGGCTCGGTTTAATTGAAACTGAATGTCAAGCCCAATGTTGGCAAGCCTGTGCATGCCAAGGGGTGACATGCCGCATTGGCCATTTTTTGGCAAGGCTTGCAAGCCGCTTTGAGTTGGTACAATAGTAAAGGTTCCCGAAACATTAGGCCTTCACTTTTTCATGAACTCGGTTTTAGCCAACAGTCTGGCGGAAAAAATCCGTCGTTATCTCACTCAAAAAAACACGTCGGCTTTGCGGCGTCTGTTGGCTCGGCAAAATTTCGCCGACGTGGCCGAAGTGATGGAAAGCCTGCTGAGTCGTGAAGAGGCGGTGTGCTGTTTTCAGTATTTAAATGTGGGGCAGGCCGCTCAGGTGTTAACCAGCGTCAATGATGAGCTACAACACGCTTGCGTCTCTTCCTTGCCCACGGTGCTAAGCAGCCAGATTTTACGCATGATGCCCACCGATGATGCGGTGGATATTCTACAGGAAATGGATACGCTGGAAAGTCAGCGTATTCTGGAAGAAATGCCCTTTGATACCGACACCCGCATGCTGCATCATTTAATGATGGAGCTGCCCGATTCGGCGGCGGGCATTATGTCCACCGATTTTATTACGGTATCAGTGGAAGCCACGGTGGGCGAGGCCATGGCCATGGTTCGCAAGGCGGAAGAGAAAGATTTTATCTATTACTGCTATCTGGTGGACGCAGAAGATCGCCTGTTGGGCGTGGTGAGCCTGAAGCAACTGATTTTGCACGATGAGTCGGTCCCTCTGAGCCGTATTGCCCAGTTTGATGTGAAATCCCTGCTGGTTAGTTTTGATCAGGAGCTGGTGGCCAGTATTTTCCGAAAGTATTACAACTTGCTGGCCATGCCGGTAACCGATGCCGATAACACCCTGCGTGGGGTGATTACGCTGGATGACATTATTGATGTCATTGATGAGGAAACCTCAGAGGATATTTACCGGGCTTCCGGGATCAATCTGGAAGAGGTGGATGAGCGTGGCTTGCTGATTGGGCCTGTTTTTGGCGCTTTCAAGGCCCGTTTTCCTTGGTTATCCATTACCATGGGGGGGCAGTTTCTGGCCGCCACCATTATTGCCCACTTTAGCGAGACGGTTTCCGCCGCTGTGGTGGCCATTTCCTTTATGCCTTTGCTGACCGGGCTTTCAGGGAATATGGGCACCCAAACGGATACCATTACGGTGCGAGGCCTCAGTCAGGGGCTGATTACGGATGATAACATCTGGGAAAAGCTGCGCCGGGAAATTAAAGTAGCCCTGATCACCGGGCTGTTCTTCGCGGTTACGGTTGGCGTGTTGTCTCTGCTCATTTATCATCGCTGGCAGCTCAGTTTGCTGCTGTTTTTCTGGATTGCCATTTCCCTGTGTATTTCGGCCACCCTGGGCATGGTGGTTCCCTATAGCTTTAAGCGCTTTTTCAATGTGGATCCTGCCGGGATGGGTGGCCCCTTTATCACCACCCTCAGTGATATTTTGACCTTTTTATTCTATCTGTCGGTCGTCACCATGTTGCTGAAGGAAATGATTTAACCTCCGTTTCTTTGTGCTACAGTGATGGCATTATGCCTTGTTTAGAAAAGACCCTTCAATGACTGTGACCCCTCTCACCAACGAACAGCTTGTGCAACTGATGGCCCAAGAGCCGGATTTACTGCTGCTGGATGTGCGAACTCCTCAGGAATACTGGGGACTGGGGCATATTCCCGGCGCCAGATTGCTACCCATGCACGAAATTCCTGAACAAATGCTTACTTTAAGCCCAGAGCAGAAAACCGTGGTCATTTGCGAGCATGGGGTACGTAGCGCCAATGCCAGCCATTACTTGGCGCACAATGGCTTTAGCGCCCTTTGGAATTTAACGGCGGGTATGGCTGAATGGAACGGCCCTCGTGTCTTTACGTCGGAAGAAGCGGATTCCGCCCCGCAGTAAACAGATTTACCACCGGGCACTGAAACATTCAGGTGCCTTCCCGTGGAACACTCATTTTGTACATCACAAGCAGAGGTATGGAACGCCATGACTGAACTGACCCAGGAAACCGTAATGCAGGCCTTAACCCGTGTGGTTGATCCTGAAAAAAAACAGAACATTATTGAACTGGGCATGGTGGACTTTGCCTCGGTTTGCGATAACAACGTGAAAGTGGATTTAATCCTTCCTTCCACCACGTACCCGGAGCGGGATGCCCTGATCGACGCTACCCGTCAGGTACTGCAAGGCTTGCCCGATGTCAAACTGGTGACTGTGGGTATTTCCTTAAAAACCCCTGCCGCCACCAAGCCGTTTCAGCGCCCTGCTGATAAGCCCTTGGCCCCAGTGGCCCCCAAGCAGTTGCTGCCCAATATTAAAAACGTCATTGCCATTTCCAGTGGCAAAGGCGGGGTGGGCAAAACCTCGGTTTCCGTCAATTTGGCCTGCGCCCTCAGCCAGATGGGTTACCGGGTGGGCATTGTGGATGCCGATATTTACGGCCCCAACGTCCCTTTGATGATGGGTTTGCGGCATGCCAAAATTACCGAGCAAGCCCCCAATGGCAAGCCAATGCCACCTAGCATCCACGATGTGAAGGTGATTAGCGTGGCTTTCATGATTTCGGAAGAGCAACCGGTGGTGTGGCGTGGCCCCATGCTGGATCGCATTATTCGCCAGTTCCTCAGCGATTTTGAATGGGGCGAGCTGGACTTTTTGCTGGTGGACTTGCCCCCCGGAACCGGCGATGCCCAGTTGACCATTATGCAGGCGGCGTCCTTGTCTGGCGCCATTATTGTTACCACCCCGCAGGAAGTGGCCTTGCATGACAGCCGCAAAGGGCTGGCCATGTTTGTGGGCCAGAATATTCCCTGCCTGGGCATTGTGGAAAACATGAGCTACTTTGAGGGCGATGACGGCAAGCGCTATGAGATTTTCGGCCATGGCGGCGGGCGCAATGCGGCCAGTCAGCTAAAAGTACCATTTCTGGGTGAAGTGCCCATTGTGATTGAGCAGCGGGCTCAGGCCGATGCGGGGCAGCCGGTGGTGATTTATGAGCCGGATGGCAAGCAAGCCGCAATTTTCCGCCAGATTGCCGACAATATGATTGACAATCTGCGCCGGGTGCATCAGCAGGAAAAAGCGGTGGCTCACGTTTAAAGCGGCGATGGAAACACGGCCCGCATCCCCAGCAAGAGGATTCCCGATATGCAAGTGAAAATTGTGGCAGGTTGTATTGCCTGTGGCGCTTGTGAATCCATTTGCCCTACCGTGTTTACGGTGTACGACAGCGCTGAGGCCGACAATTCGCAAGTCCCCGGCTATGAGTCTGATTGTCGGGAGGCGGCCAAAGTTTGCCCGGTTAGCGTGATTAAAATAGAAGAGTAAAAACGCAGGCCGTTGCAATGGGAACGCGCCAGTTTGTATTTTCTGAAAATGACCTTTATTTTGTAAAAAGCGGTCAGGCGTTTGAGGCCTGGCCGCTTTTTTACTGCATAAAATAGCTTTGGATCGGTAATCGCATCGATCGAGCGCTATTTTTTTAATGGAAGATGGTGATTAAGCCTCCTGCACCAGACCTCCTACCGAACCAGGCCCAATCCCACTAAAGATAGCCTGGAATCGATTCCGTGTGTCTGCGGCATCCGCGTTATTAAATCTGCCATCTCTTTCTTTTCGAACTTTATTACCAGCGATGCTGAACAGAACATCGGTGGCCTTCTTATGCTCACCGCCGGATTCGGCTTTGAGAATATCCTGGGCCGGTTTACTCAGTTCAACACTGTCCAGCCTGACATAAGCATCACGCCATTCGCTGACGTCCTTGGCTTTATCCTCACCGAATTTTTCCTTGATCTTTTCCTGGCTCATGTCTTTTAATTCATTAATGTCATTAATGCCAATCACGTCATCATTACCGTTCACCGCATCCAGTCCGGCACCGTTGATGGTTTCCAGATCTTTCAGCACTTGGGCATCGGCTGCCTCACCCGGCTTGGTTAAATCGCCAGCGGATACGTTGGTGCCTTTCAGGGCCACATCTTCCTCAAAGGTGGGGTTCTCGTTGAAAAACCTTGCCAGTTCAAATTGACCAATAAACTGGTCGCCACTGGCGTCTGCTTTTTTATTCAAACTGTCGCCAGTGAGCAGCGAGCGCAGTTGTTTGATTTCCTGCTGGCTTAAATCAACGGGCGTGGCGATGGCGGACTTAATTTCATCTTTGGTTAAGGTGGTGTTATTGCCATCCAGATTATGCCGAGTGCTAATTTTGTTGATAAACGACAATGTATCGCTATTGTTAAAACTGACCATCTTTATCTCTCTCCTTCATTCACTGTATGCCGCGTTCGCACAGGCCATGCAGTTTAATGCGTTCTGATTGACACGGATTGAAATGGGAATGATGGGCGAGGACGCCAAAAAATCCCAAACTTCCGTTTACCTCTCTCGACTCTTTAATTTTCTCTTATTAATTTAAAAACAAAGTAAAGAGAAGAATTGCTATCGTTTGGGGATCGATGAGATGTCCTTAATGAGGCAATGTGACCAATTTTCCTTGTGTGGCGGCTATTGGCGGCAAAATCACATAAAAGCGACTGCCTGCCCCTTCTTCACTTTCCACCCCAATTTGCCCGTGGTGGGCTTCCACAATTTGCCGACTGAGATACAACCCCAGCCCGGAGCCAGAGGATCGCTGCTTACTGGTTCCCTGAGAAAATCGCTGGAATAACCGGGGAATATCGGTGGCAGGAATCCCCCGACCGTTATCCACCACGTCAATTTGCAGCTGTCCCGCCTCATTGATTTGTATTTGTACTTGAATAACCCCTTGCTTGGGTGTGAAGTGGATGGCGTTGCCAATAAGGTTTACAAAAACCCGCTTCAATTCCTGCTTATCGCCCCACACTTTGCACCCATCCGCCGATAAGTCGCCAAGCAGGCTCAGGCTAAGGGCATGCTCCCGGTGGCTGGCCAAGGCGTCTAGCTCCTGGGTAATCTGGCCTAGCAAATCCTTGAGGGATACCGTGTCCAGAATGAGCTTCTGCCGCCCCGATTCGTATTTATAAACTTCCAGCAGCACGTTTACCAGTCCCAGCAACTCCCGGTTGCTTTGGGTCAGCATTTGAATCAGTTCTAACTGCTTGGGTGAAAGCGTTCCCAGGGTGCCATCCGCAAAAAATCCCAGGGTTTGGATGGCGGCCAGCAAGGGGGTTCGCAAATCGTGGGTGAGGGTGGACATAAAGTCGTCCCGCAGGCGCTCAATCTCTTTGCGTTGGGCGATATCTCTTAATACCACTACAAAGCCCTTGGCCTCTTGTGGGTCAGGCCCATTTAACGGGGAAATGCTGGCTTCTAGCGGGATATTGCCAATAAACACCTCTTCCGCCTGTCGCAGGGTTTCCGAATGAAAGAGGGTTTGCAGGGTGCGTGGGGTTCCGTTGCAGGGCTGCAGGGTTAACAGTTGGTCCAGCGGCAAGCTCAGCAAATCTACGGTGGCCAATGGTTGCTGCGCCCTCAGCCAGCTTTCCGCGGCGGGGTTAACCGAGGTGAGCCGCAAGTGGGCATCCAGAGTCAAAATGCCATCGGTGGTGTTTTGTACAATGGCGTGTAGTTTATGATAGGTGTCTCGCAAATCCCGAGTGCGCTCTTCTACCAAGGCTTCCAGGTTCAGGTTACTTTGCTGGAGTTCCGCTCTGGCCTCTGTCAGATCTTGCACCGATTGCTTCAGATCTCCCACCAGATAGCTGCGCTCTAGCCCGTTGGCAATGCTGATTTTGAGGTCTTCGTTATCCCAGGGCTTTTCAATGTAGCGGTAAATACCCACCGTATTAATGGCCTCAATGGCGTTTTCTTTATCCGCATAACCGGTTAGCAGAATCAGGGTGGCTTCCGGCAGCAAGCGCTTCACTTCCCGCAAAAAGTGAATGCCGTCCATACCGGGCATTGAAAAATCGGAGATGACCACATCGGGTAGCAGGGTCAGTACTTTTTCCAGCGCTTCCAGCGGGTTGTTGTAGCAATGAATACGATGGCCGGTTTCCAGGGTAAGCATGGTCTGTAGGCTTGCGGTCACCATCATTTCATCATCCACAATAAAAAGGGTACCCGTTCTACGAGCGGGAGAGGGGAGTGCTTCGGTGAAGGCGGATTGTGCTTTGGGGTTCATGGGTTCCTGATCGGGTGGGGCTTACGTTATTATTATAAGCCTCGATGGGCTTTACGCACCATCGTCAAGCGGGATCGTTTGCGAACGGTCTGGCTGAGTTGATGTTTCCCATATGGACGACCCCACTGCGATGAACCCAACTATTCCAGGTAGAATTTATATTATTACCGGACCTTCCGGGGTTGGCAAAGGTTCTTTGTGCCAGTTATTACTGGAGGCTGAACCCCGTTTAAGGCTTTCTGTATCCGCCACCAGCAGGATTATGCGGGCCGGAGAAACCGATGGGGTTAGCTATCACTTTAAAACCCGCCCCGAGTTTGAGGCCATGATTGCTCATGACCAGGCCCAGCCCGATCCCATCCTGCATGAGTTGCTGGAGTGGGCGGAGTACAACGGCAATTACTACGGCACACCCCGCCAAGCGGTCGAAGAAACCCTCAGTAATGGGGGAGATATGCTTTTGGAAATTGAAACGCAGGGGGCGTTGCAGGTTAAGCGTAAATTTGAGGCGGCTTGCCTTTTATTTATTGCCCCTCCCAGTTTTGAAGAGCTGGAACGTCGCTTGCGGGTCCGGGGAACGGAAGCGGAGCCTGATATTGAGAACCGCTTGAGGCTTTCTCGCCACGAAATGACCCTGCAGGATCAGTTTGATTATGTGTTGGTTAACGAAAATTTGAAAACCTGTCTTCAGGCTATTCAGGCCATTATTCACCAAAAACAGGGGGCCGGTGTGGGGGGCTGAGGGTTGATTTTCTTTTTCCCTCTGCGTTAAAACCTTTATCCGGCTCAGGAGTTGGAGTAAACTATAAAAAGTACAACCTGAACCTTGGAAATTGTCAGAACCTTTTTCCCTTGTTTTTTATAAAGGAATTAACGTTCTGGTTTGTTTCCAGCAACCTCTCAGTCATAGGGTATCATTGCGGTTTTTCAGGTACCCGGCTTGGGTGTTACGGTTGATAACACTGGATTGATAACCCGGTCTTTACCTCTCAAACAATATTGAATCAAAGGGCTTACAGCGAAGGTACCATGCCAAAGACCTTACAAAGGGATTCTGAGTCATAATGGCAACCCTACTCTCTGACAAAAAGCGGACATTTCAGTTCACGCCCGACGAGGAAAACGCCAAGCGTTTGGCCTTGCTTGGCGTCAATCTGAGTCAATACCCTTCGGTTTTCCATCGCGATCATTTTGATCCGATTCCATCCCGAACCGATCGGACCTTGTTTTTGCCCATTATGCGTGGTTTTGCGGCCCAAATGCTCAATCAGGCTCCTGATCCGCTGATGCTGACCCATATTGTGACCACCCGTTGCAATTATAGCTGCGGGTTTTGTTCGTTTGCCGATACGCTTAACGCCAAAACCAACGAGTTGGGTTTGCCAGAAATTGAGAAAACCTACGCCTCCATTGGCAAAAATTTGAATGTCATTGTGTATTCTGGCGGTGAAACCACCCTGAACCGCAATCTTCCCGAAATTATTGAGGCCGCTTACCGGCTGACCCCGGTGCAATCGGTTTACATTATTTCCAACGCCTGGAAGCCTGAGCTGCTGTTGCAGATTACCCACCGCATTATGCAAACATGCCCCGGCCTGCATTTAACCTGGAGCCTTAGCGTTGAAGGGCCTAAAGATGCCAATAACGCCATTCGCTACACCAAGGCAAGCACTTGGGATGCCTGGCAGAACACCATTGACTCTATGGAAGCCTTAAAGGCCATTCGGCAGCGTTATGAATACAATCAGCTGGATATTCAGCTTTGCACGGTGTGCTCTCCGGCCAATGTAGAGGTGATGGACGATTGGTATCTGATGGTGCGGGATGTCCTGAAGCCGGATAAGTGGAATCTGAACCTGATGCGTAAAAGTGTGCAGATGAGCGAGCACCAGATGCCGTCTTTTGTGGAGCGTCGCGCCCAGCGTAATTTAGAGCCATTTGAGGCCAAATACCTGCAAATTACCCAACAGGTCAAAGAAGACGTGTTATCGGGTCGCCTTAAGTTTCTGTACCACACCAGCACCCCGGAGGATGGGGCCTTAAAATCGGCGGCGGATTTGATTAGCCAGGCGGAAAACCGTCGTACCGTGCTGGAAGAGAAAGCCCAGTTCTGTTGCAAAGCGGGCAGCGTAGGGGCTTACATCAGCAGCGAGGGTGATGTAAGCGGCTGTGAGGAATTTGCCCACAGTCAGCGAGACAACAAGTCTTTTGGTAATTTAAATGATGTGGACTTTAATTTTCAAACCCTCTGGCAAGGGGAAAAAGCCCGCCATCACCGGGAACAGGTGGGTAAGGCCCTTGAATGTCGAGGCTGCACGCTGGAAAGTCAGCGTAACTACCCTTCTATTCTGGTTTCTTTCAACACCTTGATAAAAGCCAAACAAATGGCCCGCCAGATTCATTAAAAAAGCAGGCTGAGCCACGGTTTTTTAATGAATCTGGATATTTTCAAGGTTGGCCGGGTCGTTACTCTTGCTGACAGAAAGTTAACAGTTGTTGGGTCAGGGTTTCAAACAAATGGCTTTCGGCAGGCAGGTTTAATTCTTTGGCGTAGCCGTTCAGCCCTGCCATAATGGCCACGTCTCCCCAGCCCAGCGCCGAAGGGGCCGGTTTACTAGCCCCGCTGTGCGCTGCTTTGCTGGTAGCGCCTTTAGACTGACTTTTGGGGCTGATTTTAGGTTGCTCTGGCTTTTCAAATTCACCCAAAGCAGCGCGTTTTACCCCAATGGTCCATATTCCGGCTTGAATTTGGGGGGCCAGGGCTTGGGCCTCGGTTTCGCTTAGCAACTGCTGCTGTACCAGATTGGGTAAAATCACGTGAGAAACCCGCCAGAGGGCGTTTTGAAATTCTAGCCGTTCCGGGGTGTTTTGCCCCTGACTTTCCACGCTAACCGTTAATCCATGGGCCGCCAATACGGTTTGAATGGTGCTTTGTGTCCACAAATCGCCGCCCGCAATGCGAAGGGCCTGAGGGAAAGGGGATAGTGACAGGACGCTTCCCGCCGTGGTATCAGATATTCCGGCCTGATGACTCTCATCGCTCACAAAGCCTCTCACCAAACGTCCTAAAATACGCAGACAGGTTTCTTCATCAATAGAGGGGTGCTCGTGTCGCAAGCCCCGAAGGCTAGCCATTAATCCGGTTATAAACCGGCTAAACAGTAGTCCCCCACCGGTTAAAGCAATACAGGGAATCAGTTCCGCCACGGCATCCCGCTGGATGAGCTGCTTGCGAGGCATAAAAAAGCCAAGCTTGGCCAGTTTTTCAATATACTCGGTAATATCCGCCAAAAAGTCGGGCAGCAGGTCAGCAGAAGGGGCGGCCAATAAAACTTCCGGTAGATGGCCCCGGTACAGGGCATCGCTCAAGCCATTGAAAAACCGTCCGGCTAGCGGAATGGTTATTTTATTTTGCCCCTGGCTCACTTGTAACGAGGTTCGATTTTTAAAGGCCAGCGTTTCCTCGCTGTCTCTAAATCCAATCAGGCAGTCGGCGTGTCCCTGATGAAGGCAGGATACGGTAAAGGCGTTCAGCGGCAGGCAACCGAAGCTGTCTTTTCGCACAATGGGTTTGGGAACTTCCCCGGGTCTGGATCTGGGAGGCATAAAAAACTGTCTCCTTGCTCATACGCTGAATAGGGCGGCTGGTCCTGAAATGTAATCCAAAGCGGCTGAGTGGCCATTGGTATTAACATTCACGCTCACGCTTTACGATGGCTCAGTTGTTACAACTGGCCCCAACCTGTCTATCAATTTTACCGGTTCACAGCGCAAAGCACCTCACCCATAAGCTTTAGCAAAGGGAGGAGATTGACCCGAATGCTAGCAGGTTTTGGCTAGCGGTTGCCGTGTTTCATAGCCCGATCAATTTCCCGCTTGCTGTCTCTTTCGGAAATGGCGTCTCGTTTATCGTGGGTTTTCTTGCCCTTGCAAAGGCCCAGATCCACTTTAACCCAACAGCGCTCAAAAAATAATTTCAGGGGAATCAGGGTCAGGCCGGATTCTTTGGTTTTGCCAATCAGCTTTTTGATTTCCTGGCGGGTCAGTAGCAGTTTTCGGACCCGATCCGGCTGATGGTTGTTGTATGTACCCTGATCATAAGCGCTGATTTGCAGACCATACAAAAAAACCTCGCCATTTTGAATGCGGGCGTGACTGTCATTCATGGAGACTTTGCCTGAGCGGAGCGATTTAATTTCGGTTCCGGTCAGTACAATGCCGGTTTTAAAGGTTTCCAGCACATGGTACTCGTGATAGGCCTTCTTGTTGTTCACAATCAGACTGTTTTGTTTTTTGCTTGCTTTGTCTTTGGTAGCCATCGGATTATTTCGTTCCAGTTAAAAAAGCGTCCGCCAGGATGGCAAAGGGCTATTATAATGGGGGAGAGTATTACTTGAGAATCATAGCACAATGATTAAAATCAGGGCTTTAAGACCCGGCGAGCTACGGCAGGTGCTGACCCTCCTGAATCGCTACAGCGATCGGGAGTCTGAGTACTCGTTGCTGCAAAAAATGCAGCAGCTCTATATTCCACTGCATCGGCTCAGCCAGTTGTTGCCACTGACCCTGCAGTTTATGCCCGCTATTTTTGTAGCGGTGGCCGATAACAAGGTACTGGGCATGATTTGGCTTAGCCGGGACGGGCGACACTCTCGCCGCTGGAAAATTGATCATCTGATTCTGGACCCGGATTCTTCGTCTTATGATGTGGGTACCCAGCTGATTCACTATGTGACCAATCGTTACGGTGGGGATGGGGTACAAACGTTTCTGGCTTATGTGGACCAGCATTACAGCACCGGCTTGGGGCTTTTAAAATCTTGCGGCTTTCGTCGTTGCGCCCGACAGCATTATTTTGTGCATCGCAATCCCGCCAACCTGAAGTTGTCGCCCATGTCTCTGGAAGGCTTGCGAGAAGGCACCAATGCCGATTGCGGCAAGTTGGCCGCCCTGTATAACGATATGTTGCCGGTGGAAGCCCGGGTTTGCCTGGAAAAAAAATGGCAGGATTTTTATCGTCCCTTGCCCTTTCGCTTGCTGGAAAAAATGCGGGGCGTTTTCAGCAAACGCTGGGTGGTGCAGGATATGGCCCGAGACTGCCTGATTGCATCGGTGGAAGTACTGACTCACGATTACAAGGCGTTCACCATTAGTGTCATCGCCAGTCCCGGTTGGGAAAGCGCGTATCAGGATATGGTCACTTACGCCGCTCAGCAAGTGTTACTAACCACCAGTGGGGCCACTATTTACGTGGACTGCTATGAGTTTTCCAAAAAAGGGCTGGAATCGCTGGAGCGTTTTGGCTTTCAGCGTTTAGGCATTGCCGAAGTACTGGTTAAGGACTACTGGATTCCTATTGAAGAAAAGGGAAGCCCGTTACAGTCTCCCATTTTGCTGTTTTCGGGTCGAACCACCCCTGCCACCAATTGCGATGCCGGGTTGGAACTTATTTGATTTGAAATTTTAAAAACATTTTTCAGGCTGTGGTTTTACTTTTATTAAGTATAAAAATGGTACCCTTGGTAATATAGGAAGAGATTGCTTTTTCTTACTTTAGTAAAGGAAAAAACTTGGAAAAATTTGAATTCAGGCCCTGTTTTTTTTCAGCCTCCACTTCATTTCAAAGCGCGGCAAACATGGTTACAAATTCTTTGGATCGGCTGATCTGGCTTGGCGTTTTCCTTGACTCTGGGCGAGGAACAGACGACAATGCTGCTGTCTCCCACTTTGGTTCTGGCTTGCGGAACTGAACCTTTACCGAACCATGAGTAACCCTTTAAAGGTATGGCTGCCCAAAATGTTCTGATACTGACATCCAATACCGGTGGTGGACACCGTAGCGCCGCTAGTGCGCTGGAAAACAGTTTGGTTCGGGTTTCATCAGGTCATGTTTTCGTTAAAACCACCCAGGTGCTTGAAGAGGCCCATTATTTAAGCCGAAAAGCCGCCGATTTTTATAATTTTTTGCTGCGGGATCATCAGGATCTGATGCAGTATTATTTTCACGCCGTCAATCAGTTCCGTCCCAACGAATCCCGCTTAATGTTTAAAAGCGCCATGGGCTATGCGGAGCGGGTTTTTGAGAAAATCAGGCCGGACATTCTGGTTTCGGTCCACCCCATGACCCAGCACTTTTTTGCTTACGCCTTGCGCCGCATGGGGTTGCAGGATCAAATCCCCCTGCTCACGGTGGTGACCGATCCCTATCATGGGTTTTGGAACGGTTGGGCTTGCGATGATGTGAGGCGTTATTATGTGGCCAGTGAGTTCTCCCGCCAGCAGCTGATTGACTTTGACGTGCCTGCTCAAAAAATTCAGGTGGTGGGCATGCCGGTACATTCCAAGTTTCAGCCGGTCACCGATCTCGAAAAGCGATTAATTCGCAGCCAGTTAGGGTTGGAGGCCGATCGGTTCACCTTGTTTTTGAACGCTGGCTGGATTGGTGGGGGCAATGTGTTTCGTATTTACGAGGCGCTGGTATCGGGTTGCGCCACGGAGTCTTTGCCTATTCAGGTTCTGTTTCTGGCGGGTCAAAATAAGCAATTGCAGCAATCGGCTCAGCAAATTGCTGAATCGGCCAGTTTTCCGGTTAAAGTGGTGGGCTATACCACTGAAATTGAAAGCCTGATGAACGCCTCTGATATTATGGTTTCCAAAATGGGCGGGCTTACTACCTTTGAAGCCCTCAGTTGTCGTTTGCCCATTATTGCCGATGCGGTCACTCAGCCCATGCCTCAGGAGCTTCAAACGGCTTCTTTTCTGGCCAGTACCGGGGCCGCGCTGATGCTAAGCGATCCGGGGCAGATTGTGTCTGTGATAAAATCACTGCTAGAAACACCAGGCCGGTATCAAGCGCTTCGAGAGGCTGCCGGGTTGCACGGTAAACCGGGGGCTTCGGATCAAATTGCCAGAGATGTGCTGCGCTACATTCAGGAACCCTTGTTTATGGAACAGCCGGTTTTGGCCTAGCGTTTCTTTTAGATATACTCTCCACTCAGTCTCTCTCTCTATATTTGGATTTGGCAGAAAGGTTTGCGGTACATAAATGAGCGCATTGCTAGAAGGCAAAAAAGCCTTTGTTTCCGGTGGTTCCCGTGGTTTGGGCAAAGCCCTGTGCGAGGTTTTCGCTCGCGAAGGCGCTGATGTGGCCTTTAATTATCACTCTAACGATGAAGAAGCACAGGACACTTTGCGCCGCATTGAACAACATGGCCGCAAGGGCATGGCTTTCAAGGTGTCTGTGGTGGACAAGGTTGCCATTAAGCAAATGGTCACCGATATTATGGCTGAATTTGGCCGGGTGGACATTCTGGTAAACAACGCCGCCATTAATAAAGCGGATAGTTTTGTAACCACCACTGAAGCAGCCTGGATGAACGTGGTAAACACCAACGTGAACGGGCTTTACTACATTACCAAGCCTTTCTTTAAGCAAATGTTGCGCCAGCGCAGCGGAAATATTCTGAACTTAACCTCCATTGGGGCCATTCGGGCTTTACCTACCTCGGTTCACTATGCCACCACCAAGGCTGCCGTTATTGGCTTTACCAAGTGTCTGGCCAAAGAGGCCGGTACCTTTAACGTGACCGTTAACGGGATTGCCGCTGGTATTTTTGACACCGATTTGGGTCATTCTTTACCCGACAAGTTTAAGGACGTGTATGAGATGTGGTGCACCAAGGGGCGCATGGGCAGGCCACAAGAGTTGGCCGAATTCGCCGCCTTCATGGTGTCTGATCGCAACACCTACATGACTGGCGAAATTATTACCATTGATGGCGGCAGTGTGGTTTAAACGGTTGGTTCATGGTGATTCCCGTTGAAAAACCCTGACGTTTACGTTATCCTTTAATCAGGATCCCCAATTTGGCAAGGAGAATTCCATGGCTGAAATCGCTGAGCAACCCACCGTGCCGACTGGCGCTATTATTGACGTGACCGAGGCCGCTGCGGCCAAGGCCCGTGAAGTTTTAAAGGACTCCCCCAATACCGGCATCCGCATTGCGGTGGTGGGTGGCGGTTGCGCTGGCCTTCAATACGACATTCAGCCCGCTGAAAAAGCCGTTGAAGGCGATATGGTGCTGGAATTTCACGGTATTTCCTTTTTTGTGAACCCCATGGTGGTGCCTTACATTAAAGGCATGCAAATTGATTTCTCCAATGCGCTGATGGATGGCGGGTTTAAGTTTATTAATCCCAACGCCACCAGTTCCTGCGGTTGCGGAACGTCTTTTGGGGTTTAAGCATCTGGGTTTAAATATCCGGTTTTTCCAAACAATTTCTGTTTTTTATCTCAACTGATGACAAGGAGCACACTCATGGAAGAGACTTTACAAAATCCGTCCACCGATGCGGTTGCCGTTGAGCCAATCCTGATTGATAAGGAAAAGGTGCAGGAAGTACTGAACATGCTGCGTCCTTACCTGCAAGCCGATGGCGGCGATGTGGAACTGATTGATGTAACCAGTGAAGGTGTGGTTCAGGTTCGCTTGCAAGGCGCTTGCGGTACTTGCCCCAGTTCTACCTACACCCTGAAAATGGGTATTGAAGAGCAACTCAAGCAGTACATTCCCGGCGTCACGGAAGTGATTTCCGTTTAAGCGCCCTCTTCCTCTGGTTTAAAATCTCAAACGCCCTGATCGCCGATTGGGGCGTTTGTCGCATGGATGGGCCATTGGCGGCATTCGGCGGCGCGTTTGTATTCTATTCGATGGCATTGGTTACAAAGCCTGATTATTCAAAGATAGATTGGTACAGGGTTTCGTAGACGCTACCTGGCGTTACATAAATTTGCCCAGGGGTTGAGGGGTTGGGGCAAAGCTCGCCGCCCCGAAAGCAAACCTGAATCGCAAGGATGTCTTCTCCTGCGATGTTGGGCGGCTCCAACCCATTCCAGTCAATTTGCAGCGATTCATTAGGAAACGGTGCAGCGTTAAAGCTGATAATGGCGGCCCCGTTGTGCAAAACAAAGCCATAGATATTATTCGCCAATGGGGGCGCCCAGCATCCTTGATCATTGAGATTGGTATCGCATATTTTGGCGTAGTTCAGGTTATTTAGCACATAACTCCATTCGGTGGTGGCGTTGGTCACCGAACCTTCTCTGGCCGCCTCATAGGTTAGGTTGGACAGGGCTGCCAGTGTTTCCTTGAAAACTGCCTTCTTGCGGCTATCCTGTTGGGCATTCAGGATTTTTGGAACGGTAAATGTGGCGATGACCCCTAAAATCGCCAGGGCAATCAGGAGTTCGGCCAGCGTAAAGCCGGGGAACCGTTTCCAGGGTTTGGGGAGAGGGGGCATTCAACCGTTCCTTGAGTCAAGTCTTCTTTTCTCTATTATCGTTCGGCTTGCTTTAATCTTTAATTTCCGGGGGCGAACTTTGAGCAACCGAACTGTGCTTTATTTGTTTTTGCTATTCTCGATAGCATGGAGTATTCGCAATCCTCATTGCTTTTATCAAGTTACGCCGCCGAATTGAAACAAAAGGCCCAACAGGGGCAGCTGCGGCGCTGTAAAACCGTGGAGACTATTCCCATCGATGTGGGTGGCCCCCAAGTGCGGGTGGATGGACGTCTGGCCGTTAACTTTAGCAGTAACGATTACCTTGGCCTATCCCACCATCCCCGTCTTCAGGCGGCGGCCATAGCGGCGGTTCAGCAGTACGGGACGGGCAGCGCTGCTTCCCGGTTGATTTGCGGCACCAACCCTTTGGTGGTTGAACTGGAAACCGAATTGGCCCGCTTTAAAAAAGCGGAGGCGGCACTGGTGTTCAATTCTGGCTATCAGGCCAATGTGGCTATTTTGCAAGCCATTTTAGGGCCGCAAGACTGGGTATTTTGCGATCGTCTCAACCACGCCAGCCTGATGGATGGTTGTTTGCTTTCCAAGGCCCGCTGGAGCCGGTATCGGCATCTGGATTTGGGGCATCTGGAAGAGAAGCTGGCCAAGGCCCCGCCTCAGGCTCGCAAATGGATAGTGACCGACAGTGTTTTTTCCATGGATGGCGATTTCCCGGATTTGAAGGGGCTGGTGGCTTTGGCTGAGCGTTATCAGGCCTTGGTTATGGTGGATGAAGCCCATGCCACCGGTTTGTATGGGGCCACTGGCAGTGGGCTTTGCCAACAGTTTGGGGTGAGTGAGCGGGTGGCCCTGCAAATGGGCACCTTCAGCAAGGCACTGGGTGGCTCGGGGGCCTATGTAGCAGGCTCCAGGGTGTTGATTGACTGGTTGATCAATCACGCCAGAGGCTTTATTTATTCCACCGCCCAGTCGCCGCCGGTCATAGGCGCCGCCCTAGCTGCGGTAAAGCTGGTTCAGTCCGATTTTACGCAGCGGGAGCGTTTGTGGCAGAACATGGCCACCTTGCAGCGGGCGGTGGTTGCCGCAGGGTTGACCCATCGGATTTCAGTACCGCTTCAAAGCCCCATTGTACCAGTGTTAATTGGTGAAAGTGTGGACACTTTGCGGGTGAGTGACGCCTTGCTGGCGGCGGGATACTTTGTGCAAGCGATACGCCCCCCCACTGTGCCGCCAAAAACGGGACGCCTGAGGATTGCCCTGTCAGCGTCTCATACGGAAGCGCAAATTTTGGGGTTGGTGAAAGCCTTGGCACCGCTGCTGGTGGGCTAGCGTTCAGCGCTGTTGGGTCGCTCAGCGTCCAAAAATGCCCGGATTGAGCGGCATGGGCTGAGGCAACCCCATGGGGTTGATGGGATTGGCTCCGTTCAGTGGCACCCCCAGAAACACACTGCCCACCCCACGGCTTACCCCTGCCCCCTGATTTTGTTTCAGCAACTGGCTGACGGCCTGCATGCGGTAGGTCTTTTCCAGATTCTGCAGCCGCTGTTGTTCGGGCATCCCTACATACATTTGACCCAGCAGGGTGTTTTCCAGTCGACCTAAGCGAATGGGAACAGGTTCCACGGTGTTCACTTGTTTGAATACCTGAATTTCCAGCTGGTTCAGGCTTTGTACAAAAGCGGGGTTGCCAACATAGGCCGCATTGGGCAACCCGTTGGGGTTATTGGGGTTGGATGGGCTGGCCCCATAACTGTAGATGGCCTGATTGCCATTGGGCTGAATGACCGTGGTGGTGGTTTGGCTTTGGGTCTGGATGCCCGGATTTCCGTAATAGTTATAATGCTGAATGGGCGCATTGCCATAAGGCTGAAAACCGGGTGTACCCATGGTTTGTCGCTCAATGACCACCGAGCCTGAAGAAGAGACTGATCCTGACGATCCCATTTGGGTTCCTGCGCCACTGGTCCCCATTTGGTTTCGAACCTGGGGGGGGAGCATGGACATCATTTCCGGGCTGAAGGTATGAGTGCTGTTACTGCTAAACCCACCCCCGGTTTGAATATTCTGGGGGCGGGCCGATGGGCCGTTGCTGGAGGCAGAGGGCATCATAACCGGCCCCGCTCCCATGGCCGGTTGCAGAAGGGGCGGGCGGTTCTGAATGTCCGGTCGGTTATTGTTGCCCAAGGGGTTGGCGCGATTGCTGGGGGTTGTATGCTGGGCCATCAGCCGATTGATGCGAGTGTCCACCGATTCGCCCAAAAAGTTTTTTCCATACACGGTTTGCTCCACCCGATCCAGCCGTTCGGTGAGCAGTGCGTTGGGGGTGCTGCGTCCGTTAAAATAACGACGCTCCAAGGCGTCCATTTTGCTGTAAATGTCCCGGTTGCCGCCCGCAAACTGGCTGGCGTCATCTGGTAGGTTTTGCAGGGCTGGGCTGACGTTGACCACTTGCGGGGCTACATTCTGCTCGGGTGTGACATTGGGGTAGCGAGCCAATAAGCGATCCACCCGGTCGGCCATGGCGCTTTGGGAATCGGCTTGGCCAAACACCTTTTTCTCCAGTCGATCCAGCCGGGTGCGCACATCATCCCGAATGAAATCCCTGCCAAATACCTGGCGTTCCAAGGCCACCACGGTGGGGTAATTGGTGGCATCAGGGGGTTCTGTGGAAGGGGCTGCGGCTGCATTTGCGTTTTGAAATGAAGGAGGATTGCTATCCCCTGCGGCCTGTGGATCCGTTAGTACTGGCTGGTTGGCCAGGGGGCGTTTCACGGCGTTGGATAACACCGTGTTCAATCTGGCTTTTCGGCTGGCTTCAGAGCCGCTCTGGGCTTCTCCGAAAACGCTTTTTTCAAGGCGTTCCAGCCGCTGGGCTTGGCTTTCACTGGGGTAGCTGTGAGAAAAAAGGGTTTCCTCCAGCGGGGTTAATGGGTCTTCTGCGGGGGCCAAGTGGTTGAGGCCGAAAGATAAGGCCAAAATCAGCCCGATTTTGAGAACAGACCCGGTTCGGATCATAGAATGATGGGAGACATCAAGGTGCTTCATCGTTATTGCTTGCTTCACGGTTATGTATTTACACTATAAATTGTTTAAGCCTACTTTCCTAGTTGAACAGGCTTCATTCTTATAAAAACGGAACTCAATAAAAATGGCGCCTGAGAGAAAGGCGCCTTGTTGAAATTTATAGGGGAGAGACATTTGATGAATTGCTTTGATAATATTGATTTCGATCGCTCCCGGCATTTCTGAAGGGCCAAAGTGGAAAATTGAAATATATATTTACATTGAGTGCATCCCAAAGGGTTACCCGGTTGTTTAATGCGTTGATCCCGTTTACTCGCGCAGATGCCCTTAAATGCCGACCCAGGTTTTTTTGGATCGATCGCATTTGAGAATATCCTTATAAAGAAGGGTGAATATGAATGTTCCCAACGGCAGGAGCAACAGGGTAATGAAGGTGGATAGACAGAGATCGCTGAGGGTATGAACCAGCATTTGAGTGATGGAGGGATCGGAAAGCATCGATCCCCCCGGCCATGGCATTTCCCGCCACAGGGAGGGATTGCCTGAAAGCAGGGTTTGAATCAGTTGTTGATGTATCCAGTCCAGCGGGGTTATTGCGTGGGTGAAACGGGCCAGCCAAATTAAAGGTTGGGGAATCAGGCAATTGGTCATCAGGAACACCAGCATTTGCAGGCTCAAAACCGACCAAAAGCGCTTGAGGGTTAACTTTAAACTCAGCCTGAAAATGGGAAGGGGGTTGATTGGAATCCCCTTTTCAAAAGCGGCGATTTGAAAGACAAAACTAAGCGGAACGAGGCTGAACAACCACACTGCCATTAAAAGCAGGCTTTGCAAAAAGCCTGCTAAAAAAAGCACCTCCAAAGCGCTGGGCCCCACCATGGAGCCTAGCAAGGAAAAAAGGAGAACCGGCATAAATGTCAGCAGGGGCAAACTGAAATAGGTGCCGCTCAGCGTTAAATAACCGGCTTTTTTCTCCCGCACGATATTTTGATAGGCGTTTTTAAAATCCAGGGGAAGGCCCTGATCCGCCTCCCAGGCGTTGCGGCATAGGCTGGCCCAATACACCGCGTATTGCCAGGCGCCTCTGAACATTAAAAAAAGACCAAAGCCCACCATCAACAACAACCCGCCCAGAATGAGCCACCAATAGTCATGCAGAATAGGTTCGCTGATCGTTATTACCAGTAGGCTAAGGGTTTGGCTGATATAAACGCCCAGCCCGATTTGAAGCACTGGCCAAAGCAATACGCGGGTGAATGCTTGCCAGTGAGCGCTATACAGCGAAATGGCCCGCCCCAAAATGGCCCAGCAATCAAGCCGGTGAGGCAACGGGTGTGCCGGTGACCCCTTGGGGGCTGGCTCGCTCATATTGAACTGCTCATGACTGACCCTGACTCAAACTGCCCACAGCTTCTATTATAGTATGTATTGCGCGTGAGAGGGGCCTTTGGCTTGTTATAGGAGGCAGGGTGGCAACCGTGAAAGATCGGAAATGGCGGTGGTTCTCCCTTGTTTGATGTAGAAAACGGGTGAGAATCGAAAAGCGAGGATTGGGCCTGAAAGGCTGTCGGGGCTTGGATTTTTTAATTTTTAAGCGAGAAAGGGCGGTCCCGCAAAAGGCGGAGTTTTGCGGGGAAACTATCAAGTTTGATTCGGCCTGACCCGATACCTCGTATGTAAGCCAACTGAGAGTGTTGGCAAGCGCTTATAGAAACGGCGACGGTTCCATAAGCAAATTGTTGGAAAAACTACCGTACGTAACCAGTCCTCACCTGACCCCCATACCCTGAACCGTATTGAGGGAGTCAGCTTGTGATGCTCGGAAGGGATTCCCGGCTCACGATACGCCTGAGGATTTACAGGAAAAAGGAGATTTCAAATGCCTTTAGTGATTAACACCAACGTATCCTCCCTGAACGCACAGCGTAGCTTGGGTATGAACACCAATATGCTGAGCAAGACCATGGAGAAACTGTCTTCCGGCTACCGGATTAACCGGGCTGGAGATGACGCCGCCGGTCTGCAATTGTCCGAAAAATTACGGGCTCAGATCCGGGGCTCCCAGAAAGCTTATGATAATACCCAGGATGGTATCAACGTTTTAAACATCGCCGATGGTTCTTTGCAAACCATTACCGATAGCTTGCAACGGATTCGTGAACTCGCCGTTCAAGCGTCGAACGATACCTACAACAGCGCTCAACGTTCGGCTATGGGTATTGAGATTGTCCAGCTGCTCACCGATATTGACCGTTTGTCCTTTGCCAGCCAGTTTAACGGGGTATATCTGTTATCCAGCGCCAGCCCCAGTGAGTTCATTTTGCAAGTAGGCGCCAACAACGAAACCACCGATCAGATTGATATCGCCAGCGCTTTGGGAGATTCTAAAGCCGAAACGCTGGGTGTAACCGGGTGGAACGGTAGCGCTCTGGCTTCCAGTATTACCAGCGGCGATGCGGCTCGAAACTTGTTGAGCCAGATTGATGACGCCATTGACTCGGTAAACGCCAAGCGGGGCGTACTGGGTGCGGTGGTGAACCGACTGGAAGGCGCCGCCAATAATATTTCTATCGGTATCGAGAACCTGAACGCCTCTGAATCCAGAATCCGTAACGTGGATGTGGCGATGGAAAGCTCGAACCTGTCTCGAAATCAGATACTCCAGCAGGCCTCGCAAGCAATGCTTTCGCAGGCCAACCAAACGCCTCAGCTGGCGTTGCGACTACTGCAACAGTAAGCCAGGGCGGTTGGCGAAACGCTTGGAGACAAGTTTCGTTTTTCCAACAAACGATATACGGGGCTCGGATCAACCGAGCCCCTTTCCTTTTGTAACGGTTTTGCACACGCAGGGTTGACAGAATGGCTTGATGGGGTAATCTGAATGGAACTTTAAAAGCCCCTGTGGCCCCAAAGTTTTAAACAATATTGAAGACAGGTTTTTTAAAACGAGCTGATGGAATTCTTCACCATTTTCGCCATTGTGATGATTATGTGTCCCATTATCCTTCGGGAGAGTGGGCCGATACGCTGTGAAGAAACCTAAAGACCAGTTTTAACCCGATACAGCGAAACCGCCGACCTCCCATACAAAGGGTCAGCGGTTTTTTTGTTGGTTCCGGTTTTATAAAAGCATTCGACTTTGAGGGTTTTCCGTTATGTCCCAGCCAATGCCGCATCCACAACCCAAACCATTGAGCCAACCCAAGTTTGGAGGGGCTATGTCTGTGGTTTCTGGCATGATTACGCCGGAAGCGTTGCGGCAGTTTGCCCAGGATACCGTTGGGGTTTGGTTGCCCAAGGCCCCGGTCAGCCTATTGCGAAATGCCCAGGGCGACAAGGAGAACACCAGCGCCCAGAAAGTTAATAAAATTCAGTTTTTTGAGGACACCTTTCTTGAATTTGTAGAAGACGGGGCCTTTTACTTCACCATCCCGGTGGTGGGTACGGCTATGGGTGCCTTAATCGCAAAGCTTCAAGGGCTGGATTATAAGGAAATTGGGCGCAGCTGGAAGGATTTAGGCGTCAAGAACGTCTCTTCGGATTTAGTGAAAACCCGCTTGCTGGGTGCCAAATCCGGGGCTGTGGTAGGTGCCTTGGGCAGTGCGTTCGCCTTTGAATACATGGTTCAGCACTGGAAAAATGTGATTACCGCCAAAAAATTTCACACCACCAATTTCACGGGTGTGGCGGGCCTGGAAAGCTCCAGAACGCAGATTGCCCCTGGCGAAGATGATCCGGTGGCCAAGGCCAGTAAACGGGGAAAACAGGTTGGGGCTTTTTGGCTGGCCAGCATCGGGGCTGGTTTGGCTATGCCTAAACTGGTGACCACGTTGCTGAAGAATAAAACCCAGTACACCATTCCAAAGGCATTGCGTTACCTGAATTTTGACAGCTCTGGAAACTCTTTGTTTGATACCCATAAAGGGTTTCAGGGTTTGTTGGTGATGGTGGGCCTGGCTAGTTATTTAGATGCGGCCCGTGACAAATTAGAGTTTAAAGAGCAGGCCACTCGGCTGTCTGTGGTAATTCCATACTTGCTGTTTGGGCAAGCGGTGGCCGGTAACTTGTTGGCCAAGGGGTTGGCCCGAGTTCCTTTTTATAAGGATACCCAGGGAAAACGGGTCAGCATGAATAAACTGAACCTGGATATGCTGGATTTGGGTGGCGAAAAATCCATGTTGAAAGCCATGTGGAAAAAAGGGACCACCCCGGAAAGTGTTTTAAAGCTGGATTTATCAAAAGGCAAAAACGCGTTTGCCCAAGGCGTTGAAAAGTTGCAACTGGAAAAAATAATTTCGGCAAAAACTGCCAAAAAAATGATCAAGTTGCATGGGCCGGGCATGTATGTTGGTTCCCTTGCCCTGGGGGCAGCGGTGTGTGGAGTGGGTATCAACCTGATTGCCTATCAACAAACCAAATCTCGGTTCAACAAGGGAGAGGCCGAAAAACAGAAATTGCGGCAAATCCAGCCTTCTCAGCCTCAGCAAGGGCAAACTGTGTTTCAGTCTTATGGTGGGTTTGCGGCGCAAGGCAAGCCGCTGGAGGATCCGGCCACGGCTGCCGCCATCGCGCCCCGGGTGCAGGCTCCCTTTCAAGGGGCGCGAGTGTCTGTAAATCCTTATGGTTACGGACAATGGCGGATATAGCAATGAGCCTGAGATTTGTGGGAATGAGTGTTTCGGGCCAGCGTGTTTTTATAGGGTTTCATTCGGGTGAGTGGTTTTTCAACAATGATGCCAGGCGATTTTGGCCATGGCTTGATGAAACTTAGGGTTCGGGAATAAGTAGAGGGATATTCCAACGAAAAGCAGCCTTTCCCTAATTGTGGGGATGGGCTTTTTTTTGAGTTGAGTGATATCCTCATGATTTTATAAATATATGTAAACTGCCTTAAATTCAATGCTATTAAGGCTTAACAGATTTTTGCCCTGAGGCTTAAAAAGTTTTTCAAGACAAACCTTAAAGTTTTTAACCTCCATCACCGATAGGAGGTTCAAGCATATCTCTCCATTGATTGGTGGAGATTTCTCAGAGTACTGGATCACATTTCAAGCACGCAAAGTTCATGAATCACACCCATTAGGACACCCTTTCTCCCGGCATGTATACACTTTTCGGGTATTCCGGCGGGCAACGGCAATGGAATGGCCCACGCTAACCGGCGCACGGAACGGATGATCCTGGACCAACGGAATAGGAGAAAAATTAATGCCATTAGTTGTCAATACCAACGTCGCCTCCATGAACGCCCAGCGATATTTAACCAACAACACCAACGGCTTGGGCAAAACCATGGAAAAACTGGCCTCCGGGTTTCGTATTAACCGGGCCGGGGATGATGCGGCTGGCTTGCAGGTATCGGAAAAATTACGGGCCCAAATCCGGGGTTCACAAAAAGCGCTGGATAACGTTCAGGATGGCATTAACCTGCTGAACATCGCTGATGGGGCCATGCAATCCATTACCGATGCCGTGCAGCGGATGCGGGAACTGGCGGTGCAAGCGGCCAACGATACCTACAGTACCGCTCAGCGTTCAGCCATGCAAACCGAATATGATTCGTTGGCTTCCGGGATTACTCAAATTGCCCAAGCGGCACAATTTAACGGTATTCACCTGCTGGATGGCTCAGCCCCCAGCGAAGTGAATTTGCAAATTACCGCCAATCAGGGGGGTAATGCGGATGATCTGGATATTAAAGACGGTCTGCTGGATATTACCAGCGTGGATACGGCGGGTTCGTTGTTATCTCACGGCAGCGCTCAAACAGCCATTTCCACACTGGATGACGCCCTGGATGATATCAACGAGGCTCGAGGCAAGTTAGGCGCCTTTACCAACCGGCTGGAATACACCGCCCAGAACCTGGCCACCAACATTGAGAACACCTCGGCATCCGAATCAAGGGTGCGAAACGTAGACGTGGCCATGGAGAGTTCCAACCTGGCCCGAAACCAGATTCTGCAACAGGCGGCCTCTTCGATGCTGGCCCAGGCCAACCAAAGTCCCCAAATCGCATTGAGTCTGCTTCGATAAGGCAGCTTGATTTAAACCGAGTTACGCACACGGAATAAACGCTTCCCGATTCAGGAGTTTCGGCGGGTAATCCGGCAGGGCCACGGCAATGGAGTTGTTTTGGCTTTACCGGTAAGCAGGGTTTATTCAAAACATACGGAATAGGAGAAAAATTAATGCCATTAATTGTAAACACCAACGTAGCGGCCATGAATGCCCAGCGATATTTAACCAACAACACCACCGGTTTGAGCAAAACCATGGAAAAACTGGCCTCCGGTTACCGGATTAACCGGGCCGGGGATGATGCGGCTGGCTTGCAGGTATCGGAAAAATTACGGGCGCAAATCCGGGGTTCACAAAAGGCGCTGGATAACGTTCAGGATGGTATTAACATGCTGAACATCGCCGATGGGGCCATGCAAACCATTACGGACGCGGTGCAGCGGATGCGGGAGCTGGCGGTACAAGCAGCCAACGACACTTACAGTACCGCTCAGCGTTCGGCGTTACAAACCGAGTTTAACTCTCTGGCTTCCGGTATTACCCAAATGGCTCAGGCGGCTCAATTTAACGGCATTAACCTGTTAAGTGGCGGTGCTGACATTACCTTGCAAATTACGGCCAACCAGGGTGGTGATGCGGATGATTTGGATATCAGCAGTGCTTTGACGGATATGACCGCTGACTCGGGATTGAGCATTGGCTCCACTGTGGCGTTGGATACGCATAGCGCAGCGCAATCGGCCATTGAAACCCTGGATGACGCCCTGGATACCATTAACGCCGCCCGAGGCAAGTTAGGGGCATTTACCAACCGATTGGAATACACCGCCCAGAACCTGGCCACCAATATCGAGAACACCTCGGCTTCGGAATCGAGGGTGCGAAACGTAGACGTGGCCATGGAGAGTTCTAACCTGGCCCGAAACCAGATTCTGCAACAGGCGGCCTCTTCGATGCTGGCCCAGGCCAACCAAAGTCCCCAAATCGCGTTAAGTCTGCTTCGATAAGGCTGGCTTGATTTGAATACCTTCATGTACTGAATCAGTAAACGCTTCTCGCCTCTGAAGCTATGAGCGGGTAATCCGATGAGGCCCGGCAATGGACTTGTTCGGGCTTCATCGGGAAAAAGGGTTTATTTAAAATCTACGGAATAGGAGAATATCATGCCATTAATTGTAAACACCAACGTAGCGGCCATGAACGCCCAGCGATATTTAACCAACAACACCACCGGTTTGAGCAAAACCATGGAAAAACTGGCCTCCGGTTTTCGTATTAACCGGGCCGGGGATGATGCGGCTGGCTTGCAGGTATCCGAAAAATTACGGGCCCAAATCCGGGGCTCTCAAAAGGCGCTGGATAACGTTCAGGATGGCATGAACATGCTGAACATCGCCGACGGGGCCATGCAAACCATTACGGACGCCGTGCAACGGATGCGAGAGCTAGCAGTGCAAGCAGCCAACGACACTTACAGTTCTGCCCAGCGATCGGCGTTGCAAACGGAATATAATTCGCTGGCCTCCGGGATTACCCAAATGGCGGAAGCGGCCCAGTTTAACGGCATTAATTTGTTAAATGGCGATGCGGCCAGTGGTATTAATTTGCAAATTACAGCCAACCAGGGCGGTGATGCGGACAGCTTGGACATTGCCAGTGGTTTGCTGGATGTGAACGATATTACCAGTGTTATTTCTGGCGCTGATTTAAGTGGTCACGCCGAAGCCCAGTCCGCCATCGCCTCACTGGATACCGCGCTGGATGATATTAACGCCGCCAGAGGTCGTTTAGGCGCCTTTACCAACCGACTGGAATACACTGCCCAGAACCTGGCCACCAACATTGAGAACACCTCGGCATCCGAATCGAGGGTGCGAAACGTAGACGTGGCCATGGAGAGTTCCAACCTGGCCCGAAACCAGATTCTGCAACAGGCGGCCTCTTCGATGCTGGCCCAAGCCAATCAAAGTCCCCAAATCGCATTGAGTCTACTTCGATAAAAAAAGGTAAACGGTAGACACCGTCGTGGTTTCATCTGGAATAAAAGGCTTCAGGCTTCGGTCTGGAGCCTTTTAGGGTTAAGGGCCCCCGTCTCTGATTGATTTGGTCTACTGCGTGTGGTGGAGGGAATGGGATTGAGGGCCATAGGGAGAGGGGACCTGGGTTGATTTTGCCCCTATTCTGAAAGCCAATGCCCATAACGCTTTTAGCGATGTTCTCCCCGGTTTGGAGGAGGACAGGCCTCCTCTGGCTGGAGGAATCTGGGTGGGTTTCTTCAAGTTTTCGATGTAGAGCACCGATACCACTTTTGTAAGCGAAACTACAGTGTTTGAGTGAGACACTCGGGTTCGCTAAGCCCTTTAGTGAGTGATACGAAATAGAGTTAGTAATTTAGCGCCAGGGTAACGGATTTACCCGAGACGCAGCGTAACACGGAGATATTCCGGGTTCACGTCAATTGCTGCTCCCTATTTAAAGAGGAGTTTTTACGATGCCGTTAGTGATTAATACCAACACCCCTTCCCTGAACGCTCAGCGTTATTTAAGCAATAACACCGGTATGTTGAGCAAGACCATGGAAAAGCTGGCCTCCGGTTACCGGATTAACCGGGCAGGCGATGACGCCGCTGGTTTGCAAGTATCCGAAAAATTACGAGCCCAAATCCGGGGTTCTCAAAAAGCATTAGACAACGTTCAGGATGGCATGAACATGCTGAACATCGCCGATGGCACCTATCAAGCCATTACCGATTCCGTGCAGCGGATGCGTGAACTGGCCGTTCAAGCGGCCAACGATACTTACAGTTCCGCTCAGCGCTCAGCATTACAGATAGAATATAACTCTTTGGCCTCAGGCATTATCCAAATGGCGGAAGCGGCCCAGTTTAACGGCATTCAGTTGTTGAACGGAACGGATGCGGCCAGTGGACTGAATTTGCAAATTACAGCCAACGAAGGCAGCGACGCCGATCAACTGGATATTAGTAGCGCACTTGCCGATATGACTGCCAGTGGTTTGGTGGTGGCTGGCGATTTAAGCGCTCACGATGATGCCCAAAGTGCTATCGCGGTTTTGGACGCGGCTTTGGATACCATTAACGCCGCTCGAGGCAAGTTAGGGGCATTTACCAACCGACTAGAATATACCGCCCAGAACCTGGCCACCAACGTGGAAAACACGGCGGCTTCCGAATCGAGGGTGCGAAACGTGGATGTGGCGATGGAGAGCGCCAACCTGGCCCGAAACCAGATCTTGCAACAAGCCTCTCAGGCCATGTTGTCTCAAGCCAACCAGGCCCCCCAGCTGGCCTTGCAGTTGCTCAGAGGATAACGTTTCACTCACGGAAAGCGTTGGCGTTGGAACGGCTTCCAGAAACCCTCGTTTTCCAGCTCCCTCCAAAAGCCCGGCCCAGGTCGGGCTTTTGGGTTTCAATGAATTGATGTAGATCACGGAACCGAGAGAAATAATATCGTCTCCTGCGGTTGCAGGAAATGATGACACCTGCTGTTTAAAGTCGCTTAAGGTCAATCTACAGCGAGTTTTCAGGGTGGCTTCGCTCATGAAATACGACCCACTTCTCCTCTACTTGAACGAGTTTTTGGCAAAGAATTCAAGTGTTTGGTCTAGTGTGTCGATAGGAATTTTACAGGTATTTGCCTCAGCTGATTAAAGGCCGCAGGAAGTGCCGGGTTACTTCATTCACACACACACGAAATTCAACTCAGCAAACACACGAAAAACAGCGTTGCCCTCAATGGATTTGAGAGTGGCGCAGACGTGTCGTGACCTTCACGGGTGATGAAACGTTTATTTAAATTCTTGATGAATCAAAGGAGTGTTTTATGCCTTTAGTAATCAATACCAACGTCTCGTCCATGAACGCTCAGCGCTACTTGACGAGTAACACCAACGGTCTGGGTAAAACCATGGAAAAGCTGGCCTCCGGTTTTCGGATTAACCGGGCCGGGGATGACGCCGCTGGCTTGCAAGTATCGGAAAAATTACGGGCCCAAATCCGGGGTTCACAAAAGGCGCTGGATAACGTTCAGGATGGTATTAACATGCTGAACATCGCCGATGGGGCCTATCAATCCATTACCGATGCGGTGCAGCGGATGCGGGAACTAGCCGTACAAGCGGCCAACGATACCTACAGTTCCGCTCAGCGATCAGCCATGCAAATTGAATACAACTCGCTGGCCTCCGGGATTACCCAAATGGCGGAAGCGGCCCAGTTCAACGGCATTAACCTGTTGAATGGTAGCGACACCGCCAGTGGCATCAATCTGCAAATTACCGCCAATCAGGGCGGGGATGCGGATCAGCTGGATATTGGCAGCGCCCTGATTGATGTTACCAGTGTCTCAAGTACCATTGGCGGTGGCGATCTGAGTACTCACGCAGATGCGCAAAGCGCCATTGCACTGCTTGATACGGCCATTGATGATATTAACGCCGCCCGAGGTCAGTTGGGTGCTTATACCAACCGACTGGAATACACGGCTCAGAACCTGTCCACCAACATTGAAAACACGGCGGCATCCGAGTCTCGGGTGCGCAACGTGGACGTGGCTATGGAGAGCGCCAATCTGGCCAGAAACCAGATCTTGCAGCAGGCGTCTCAGGCCATGTTGTCTCAGGCCAATCAGTCTCCGCAGCTGGCCTTGCAGTTGCTCCGGTAATTAACCCAAATACGAATGGCGGAAACTGGATTCTCAATGCAGCTTTCCCCTTCTGGAAAAGGTCCGGCTTTGGTCGGGCCTTTTTCCGTTTTTGATGGGGCCTTCTTTTGTAAGGCTTTCCCCCATTTAAACGACATTGAATGATGGAGAGTGGGCATTGCGTACTCAAGATTCAACGGCTTTGTATCCATCGTCTTTGCCCCTCTCCCTTTGGGATTTCCGGGGCTTTGGCATTTAAGATGCCACGCAGGGTGTGTCCTCCGTTCAGTGTAGATTATGCCCTTTGCTTAAAGTATTTGATGTAGTTCGCCGATAGGAGAAACAAGCACCAATGTCCTCTCCCTGCAGGAGAGACCCAGTTCATTCCTTCCACGAATCACACATCGAATCACACCCCCAATCCATCATGTACTGGCCCGGCGATCAGGATGATCGCTGTAGCGTTACGCTCACTGCCCCCTGAGAACGGCAATGAACGTAAATAGTGAAGAGGAGTTTTTTCAATGCCTTTAGTCATCAATACCAACGTCTCGTCCATGAACGCTCAGCGTTACCTGACGAGTAACACCAACGGTCTGGGTAAAACCATGGAAAAGCTGGCTTCCGGTTTCCGTATTAACCGGGCGGGCGATGATGCCGCTGGTTTGCAAGTATCGGAAAAATTACGGGCGCAAATCCGGGGTTCACAAAAGGCGTTGGATAACGTTCAGGATGGCATTAACATGCTGAACATCGCCGATGGGGCCTATCAATCGATCACCGACGCCGTGCAGCGGATGCGGGAACTGGCCGTACAAGCGGCCAACGATACCTACAGTACCGCTCAGCGCTCGGCCATGCAAATTGAATATGACTCGTTGTCTTCCGGGATTTCACAAATGGCGCAGGCCGCTCAGTTTAACGGCATTCATTTGCTGGATTCCTCAACCCCGGGCAGCATTGAGCTACAAATTACCGCCAATCAAGGGGGCGCGGCGGATGATCTGGATATTAAAGACGCCTTGATTGATGTAACCAGTGAAGACCTGGTGGGCACACTGAGTAGTCATGCGGGCGCTCAATCCACCATTGGCACCCTGGATACCGTGATTGACAACCTGAACGCGGCCCGAGGCCAGTTGGGTGCTTATACCAACCGACTGGAATACACGGCCCAGAATCTGGCCACCAACGTGGAAAACACGGCGGCATCCGAATCGAGGGTTCGAAACGTGGATGTGGCTATGGAAAGCGCCAACCTGGCCCGAAACCAGATCTTGCAGCAGGCGTCTCAAGCCATGTTGTCTCAAGCCAATCAGGCTCCGCAGCTGGCCTTGCAGTTGCTCCGATAGTTACTCATTCACTAAAGGCAAGAGGACTGGACTGGAACGGCATCCGGTCTCACTCAATCCTCTTTTTGGAAAGACCCGGCTTCGGTC
>NZ_JBGSRV010000019.1:0-57380 GCF_041737375.1 Vampirovibrio sp. | reverse complement strand
CTCCGGGGGCGGCCAGTTCTTTGTTTTGGAATGACTGGCTCAATCAGTTCCCATTGCTCGTCACTCAAGGGTCTCCAAGGCATACGCTATCCTCTTCCAAACCCTGAAATTCTAACCCAAAGTTACCGTATTGGCTCTAGGTTTAGTTTTCCTGTCAACTCTTGCTTAAATTCATTTGAGAACTCAAATTGAACTGAGCAAACCGGCCAGTCTCCGCCATTTTTAAATTCGCGGGTATATCGATCACGTGGAAACTCTCGTTGCGGGTTATAAGGCTCTGCACTAGACGGGTTAAACTTATGCAGGGCTTTAAGCAAGGTTGTCTTGCCGGATTCATTTCGTCCGACAAATGCTGTTACCTTTTCAAGAGAAATCCATCCACTATCATCAATATTTCGGTAGTTTTGTACTCGGAACTGTTTGATTGATAGCTTGTTCAAACCCTATCCCTCTTGTCTTTACACATCGTTATCATAAAGTAGCCCAAATCTAAACTCAACAACTTTAGCTAAATGCTCATATCCACCCACACTGGGTGTGCCAATCCGTGAACCTGCTTCATTGAAACAGGCCCAAAGTAACGGCTATCAAAGCTCTCAGCGGTAAAAGATGAGATCAACCAAAGAGAGCCTGGCGCTACCTGATACGCGCCTGACCGAATGGCCTCAAGCGCATGACCTCTCAAGTCCCGTTCCCGGCTTTCGCTATTGGCAAGTCGCTGGCCATTCACTTTGATGCCTTCGCGGTCAATGACCACCCTATCTCCTGGCAAGGCCGCCACGGGCTTCATAACATGGGGATACCCGCCGGGGCAGTCCCCTTCAGGGTAATAGCCCCGATGCTTGGCTAGTCTGGAAACCGCCGTATCCGGCGGACACCACCAGGCAATATCCCCTCTTTGCAACGGCCTTGTCAGGGCTTCCGTTTTCCATAGCCCCATTGGGACAGAATGCGTGGTGACAATCCGGTATCCGCACGCAATCAAGCCCCAAAGCAAGGCATACAGGCACAGGCTAGTAACTCCCACCCACTTTAAGACACCAAATAGGGTTGTCATAGGGTTTGAACCGTTACTGGAATGCTTTGTTGTTGCTCGGCTCGCTCTGGATCATTTGATTCCGGTTCCGGTTGCGCTTCAGTGGCTTCCTGCGGTTCACTCAACTCGACTTTAACTGCATTGACCCAGGGAATGCGGGCTTGAAGGGTATCGGTGCCAGTGGGCGGCTGAATCTGAGACGCCTTCTGAAACCACGGGTCGCGGAAATAAAGAATTTGCGTTCCCCGAATGGGCGTTCCTCCGCCCGTAAAAATCAGCATTTCTCCTGCCCGCTCAATTTGACCCGTTTTCTTATTTTTTTTAGGGCCAGGCAGCCGCATGACCTCATCCGGGGTCATCAAGGGGCGGGCGCTGGTATGCATGGATTCACTAACGTTTTTGAGCAACCCACCCAAGCGTTTGCCGGACACCGTGGTTTCCTTACGGCTGACCGTTATTTGCCCCAACATGTTCGATAACCACTCCGCCGTTTTATAGTTATTGGGCGCATAGGCAATCCGAATATGGCAATTGGATATAATGCTCTCATTAGGGCCATAAGCCGCTTGTAGTTGGGCAATATCCTGCATAATGAGATAGGCTTTCAAGCCATAGCCTGCGATAAAGGCCAACGATTCCTGAAACACCTCTAATTTGCCAAAGGACGGGAACTCATCCAGCATCAAAAGCAAGCGGTGCTGGTATTGAGGGTCGGGCAAACCGTTCTTGAATTCTAAATTGCCACCGGTCAACAACCGCACAATCTGATTGAGTAATAAGCGCATCAAAGGCTTCAGGCGGTCTTTATCGGCTGGGCGCACCACCAGATACAGAGATACTGGATGTACGTGATTCATCAGATCCTGAATGGCAAAATCGCTATGGCTGATATTCCTGGCCACCAGGGGATCACGGTACAGGGCTAGAAAACTCATGGCGGTCGATAAAACAGAACCTCGCTCGGCTTCAGGCCGGTTGGTCATGTCTCTGGCCGCAGCGGCAATCACCATGCGGGTTTTCGGATTGGGATGTGTATTGGCCAACATGGCCTCATACAAGCGATCCACCGGGTGCTGAGGATCAGACAGCGATAAGGCCACATCAAACAGGTTGGCTTGTCCGGCTTTGGTATGCAGCAAATATAGAATAAGGCCGGTAATAAAGGCATGCGCCGTTTTCATCCAGTGATCATTTAACCCCTTTCCATCGGGATCAACGATAATACTGACCAGATTTTGGACATCTCCCACCTCATTGTCCCCGGCCCGGCGAATGGCTTGCAAGGGATTAAAAGCGCAACTGCCCTCAGCCGCAGCGGGATCAAATTTCAAAACCACGCCACCCAACTGTGCTTTACGGTATCCCGCCGTTAAATTCCACAATTCCCCTTTCATATCGTGGATTAACGCCGAATGGGGCCAAGTCAGCAGCGTGGGCACCACCAAGCCGACCCCTTTCCCGGAACGAGTGGGAGCAATGGCCGCAATATGCTCGGGGCCATCATGGCGCAGATAATGCAATTTGCCGTTTGAATCCATCCAGCCCCCCACATAAACCCCGGCGCCCTTTTCTCCCGGCAAAGTCAAAAGCCCAGACTCTTCAATTTCTTCTTGAGAGGCAAAATGCGCGGTGCCGTGCGTATCGGTATGGGCCTTGAGCGAGCGCTGGCGCATGCTGAGAATGGTAAGGTAGGCATACACCATGCCCCCCAAGATCAGGATGAAAGCAATCCGCACCAGGGCGAAGGTCTGCGGCCCCCGCACCTCAAATTGGGTTTGCCAGACCAACCAGCTCCAAGGGGCATACAGATGATCCAACCAGGGCGCACCCAGCGCCGGATGATAATGAAACCGCTCGGCCACAAATTGGGTAGCCCCAATGCTGGCGGCCAGCACAATGCCGCCCATCACCATCCAATCCTGCTGAGCCTGCCTGCGGGTTGCCGCTTTGCCTTTTGCTGTTTTCATCGCTGCCATCCTTCTCGTTTCACTCCTTTCCCTGGCTGCGCTTGATGCGACCACCCTTCCAGTTGTAAGCGGGTTCCCACTTTCAAACCGGAGGCTACTTGCTCCGAATTGAGTGGTTTTACCAGTATTTCTGCGGATTTCTCGATCAGCATCACCGATGAGCCATCACTTAACGTGCGGCGGCCCTGGTAAATGCCCTCTCCGGTCGCATCCTGCGGCTGCCAAACCCGATGGTTCAGAATGTCCGTCACCTTGGCGCGCAATTGGTTCCGAGCATCCAGATAGGCTTGCAAGGGGGCGGGTAAAGCAGCGATGGCTTGGCTGTCCACTTTCGCCTGTACTTGGCGTTGTCGCTCCTGCTCCAGACCTGCATCTTTAAATTGAATCTCTAGGCCATAGCGCACAGCCAAGTGGACAACCTGGTGCTTAAATTCATCACTCCCACTCACCGTTAATCCTTGGCCAGTAAATCGCTCAGATGCCAAAGTAAGCGCCAAGAAGACGGAACCCGCCGTTTGCATATCCACCCGCACCCGGTTTTGCTCATCCGTGACTTGGCCACCATCCTGCACCCGATACAAAATATGCCCATTTCGCTTGATAAGCGGCTTTAAATCAGCATAGACAATAGAACGGGCCGTATCTAAACGATCCGCGCTCAACACGGCTTCCGCTGCTTTTTCCTGACGGATCTTGCGGTTTCGCAAGAGTTCCAGGGCTTTGGTGTTTCCCGCTTCTGCGCTCTGAATGAGGTATTGCTCCCAAGTGAGTAAAGGCTGCTGGGTTTGCAAAGATTTTTTCTCGTCCGCCGCCTTTTGTTGGTAACTCGCCCAAGCTTGTTTCCGGTCTTGGCTCAATTGCTGGTATGCGGTGCATTTTTGCCTGCCACGCCCAAAAGACGCCTTGATTTTTAGCCGTTCCCCTTGATGCCATTGCTTCAAGGTATCCCCATACGCTAAACGCTCTTGGCGTTGCTGCTCTCGTAACGTTTGCCTTGCGGCCAAGGCGTTTTGCCTGGCGGCCTGAAAAGCGGCATAAAGTTGAGTGGCCTTCGCATCCGGCTGTTTGGGCATGGCGCTGTATTGTTTGCGGGCGTCTACCCTTTCCACTTTTTCTGTAGCGGCTTGGGGCGGCTGATAGGCTCCCAAGCGTTGCGTCAAAGCGCCAAAACTGAGCATTTTGTCCACGGCACTGGCTTTGACGGCTTGTGAACCATCTTGCAGGGCAATAACCAAGCCCGCTCCCCTGGGTTTAATCACCAGGCCATATTCCGCCATCGCCGCATGCACTGCTTCCCATTGATGAGCCTTGCCCACCGCCTCTAACAAATCCCCTTTGGCATTCGATTCAATCCAGCCCACTAAAGATTGCCGTCCCGATAAGGCTTCCATATCGGCGGCTTTACCTTGGCGTTGTCCCTGGTTCATCCCGTTATCCAGACTCAGGCCATGCTTTTGCTCCATCGCCCGGCAGACTTTATCGCGGATATAGTAATCCCGGTAAGGCTCGTGAACATTAAAAGTGACCGGATGCACCTTGTTAATGGCCAAGTGCAGATGAATATTATCCGTGTCTTGATGAACCGCGCTAATCCGCTGATGCGCCTGAAAGCCCAGCGATTGGCACAAGGCATTTTCAATATCTTCTAGCTGCGCACGGGTGGGCACTTCGCCTTCTGGGAAAGATACCACACAATGATAGGTCTTATCCGCTTGAGAGCGACTGTTCTCAGCCTGCGTGGCCAATACTTCCGCAATGGCCATTGCTGGTACATCCGCCTGGCAATTGGTGAGACGATACCACAGCACTTTTTCTCCACTGGAATCGTCTTTGAGATCCACCACATACTCTGCCGTGCGCGTCCAGAGTATGGCCGCAGCATCGGTTTTGGCTTCCAGCACATAGCGGCCCAGACGGTCAAAGTCTGATGTTTTTTTGCCCCGGTCAATGCGCTTGGAAATCATAGTCGCTTTTTTTCAGTCATCACAATTCTGGCTAACTCCATTTGCAGGCTTTCGATTTGCTGTAGAACAGAACGTATCTCGCGGGCGTTGGCCCCTTCGCCTTTCCGCTCAGCCAGCCATAGCTTCAACAAGCCGCCCAGGCGACCTTGATCTGCATGAAGGGAAACTAGATTGCGGATGGCCTCCCGGTCAAAACGGCTATTGGGCTGAAAGCCAAGTCCTACATTCCGTAGATAAGCCGACACCGACATCCGGCATTCTTTGGCCATTGCTTCAATCTGAGCGCGTTCCCCTACTGAAACCACGACCCGCAAAGGTCGATTTCGATCTCGGACTTCCCGATTTACTTCCATCATGGCCCTCTTTAACCCTGAATTGATACTCTCTTGGCGGTAGCCAAGCCAGCCTCGCAGAGCAGGACGGACGTTGAGGCGTTAGCCGAATAAGTCCCCCTGTATTGTTGGGTGACAAGCTTTGCTTGTTGGCCAACAATACCTGTCCTGCCATTCGTATTTGCGTGAATGGACGTGATTCGATGATAGCAAAGGGGAGCTTGCGAGAAAAGCAGCCATTTTCATCGTTTTTGCTCTGATTTGCTCTTATATTTTCCATATTTTCCTCATTCGCCCTCGTTCACTCCCCTATTTACTCTTTCATGCTGGTTTGTTATCTTATTCTCACCTATTGGATTAAGAGAGTTGGTTTTCAGCGTTAGAGGGCTGCATGGATAAAACACCAGGGGAAAATAGCACAGCATCAGCCAGGCATTATAAAGGGGAAGGCCGGGTCAGTTTTTTGGCCAACCTGGAAAGTATTCGTAATGAAGTGGAAGCGGGCTGGCCATTGCAAGCCGTTTATGACCGCCATAAAGACCGTTTGAATATTCAATACATGCAGTTTCACCGCTACGTTCAAAAATTCATTAAAGGGGAAAGCCCTAAAAAACCCGTAAAAAGCGGCATGGATTCATCCAGTATGGAAGTTCCTGTCTATAAGCAGGCTTCATCCACCCCTAGCCATAAAAAGCATTTGAATGATGCGACCCCGTTATCGGACAGCGAATTGTTTTAAATAAGAGCATATAGGAGCAAAAGAGATGAAAAAGGTGCATTTTGTATTACAAGGCAAAGGCGGCGTCGGGAAAACCTATGTGGCCTCCTTACTGGCCCAATACCACCAAGAACATGACCGCGAGGTCATTTGCCTGGACACCGATCCCGTGAATGCCACGTTTTCTGGCTATAAAGCATTCAACGTCAAACGCCTGGAGCTGATGGACGGCAACGAACTGAACGCTCGCCAGTTTGACCAGATGATGAAACAACTGGTGGAGGAAGACAGCCACTTTGTGATTGATAATGGGGCCGCTTCCTTTTTACCACTCTCCAGCTACATTGTGGAAAACGATGTCATCAATATGCTGACTGATAAAGGCAAAGAGGTCTATATCCATACCCTGATTACGGGTTCTCAAGGACTTCGGGATACCTTAACCGGCTTTAGCAAGTTGGCTGAACATTTACCGGAAAGCGCCAATCTGATTGTCTGGCTCAATGAATACTTTGGCCCCATTATCAGTGAAGAGGGCAAGTCCTTTGAAGAAATGAAGGTCTATACCAAGCACAAGAGCCGCATCAACGGGCTGATTCGCATTCCCCGCCAAACTTCTTCTACCTTTGGCCAGGATGTGGAAATGATGCTGACCCACCGAGCCACTTTTGAAGAAGTGAAAGAAAACCCCATCTTTGAACTCATGGCCAAACAACGCTTACTGATGGTCAAACGCGCCCTGTTTGAACAAATGGACGCCGTGGCGGTCTAGGAGGAAGCTGGTGAATACGCAAGCCTTGGTTGAAGAGATTCAAAAACGGCACCAAGTCAGCCTGAAACCCAATGATCCCATCTTTGCGGTGCTTACCCTCAATGAACTATTGCTGGCCAATCACATGGAACAAATTCAGGTTGCCTTGGAACAGCAAAAAAACCTGTTGAATGAAGGCAGTGCCGAGCGCATTAATACAGGGTTTGAACTGGTTAGCGAGCAAGCCAATCAGGTGATTAGCGCCATGAACGGCACATTTCAGGAAGCCGGGAATGCGCTTTGTCAAAAACTGGATCAAACCCTGAGCGCCAGACTTCGCGAGTTTGAGAAAAAAGCGGAAGGCCATAGCAAAGCCTCGATTAGCCTTGCAACGATCCTCCCACAGGCTCTTATAGCCGTGATTTTCTTTGCCTTGGGCATCGTTTTTAAAAGCTACATTTGGCCCTAGACTTACCGGAAACCCCATTGCCAAAAACGTTGTAAGGGCGGCTGAGCAAGCCGGATGAGCCATGTTTCAAGAAATAGAATGGCCACATACAAAGCCAGCCCGCCCATAAAAATAACCGTCATGACGCTTTCTCCATTCCAAAGGGCAGCCCAATCATCCGGCTTCAGTTTGCCGGGTGAAACCGCGTAGATGAGTCCATAAAACGCAAGGATGAGTATTGCGCCACCACCTGCTAACCCAAAACAAAAACGTAGCACCCATTTTAGAAGCCGATAAGCCAGACTGAACAGACTCATCCCCGTCATGGCAACGATTAGCAGGACAAATGACATCAGCCGACGGGGCAAAGCAGCCATAAAGCTCAGCATCTTTTCTTGCCAGGGGGTTCTATCAATCCGTTTGAAGGAAATTACATTATCTCGCCGGGATGAGCGTCTTCGTCGTTGCATGGTTGCCTCCTTCCTTTAGGCTGTTCGCTCTGCTTCGCATAATCGCACCATTGCTTTAAGAGCCTTTTCTATTTCTTGGTTAAGTCTGGAATTTCTACCGGATAGAATCGGCTCTTGACGTCCACTAGGCAGGGGTATTTCACCTTATCCAGATACACTTGAAGCTGCTCTCGGTATTTCGCATCCTTCACCTGGGAAAGCGCTTTATAAGCGGTCGCTCCTAGATACAAAACAGTGAATGCTCGACGCAAGCCGCCTTCTCCAGATATTTTCCAGGCGTTGACTTCAAATTCCTGAGCTACTGCAAAGACTTTCATCCGGTACTTCCGGCCCCGCCGCAACAATTTCCGAAGCCAACTGACGCCAATATCAGCGGGGACGTCCGCTAATAGGATTTCCGCCAGCTCGGCGGCGGTACTGGGGTACTCTTCAATGACCCGGACAATTTCCTGGCCAACATCCTGACCATCGCCATGCAATGACGTCCGATGCTGCAATTCTTCCAGATCCGCTTGCATATTTTGAGCAATGGCTGAATAGTCTCCTTTGCGGCCCAGCACTTCCAGCTCCGGCCAATCAGATGGGGCCGCATCACTGTCATAAACCCGAATGCTGGCCTGTTGAAAAAATGCCTGAATTAAATAACGGGTCAAGAAAGATTTCCCAGAGCCGCTTTCCCCAATCACCGCCGTATGGTTTTCCCGGCTGATGTCCTCCAGCGGGTAAAACTCCAAAGGATCATCAGCCGCTTTGGTATAAATGACCGCTTTTCGCCTGTGCGCTGGGGCATGGTTTAAGCGGCGCAGCAGGGTCGCCGTTTCCCTCGGTTTTTGCAGAATAATCTCCACCAAATCGGGGGAAATTTTTCCGGCCATCGCCAGCAGTTCATCGGGATTTTCCGCTAACAGCTCGGCAATTCGCTGGATGGTTGGCTCGCTTGGGGGCGGTACCAGACCTCGTTCCATGCTGGAAACAAAATTAGGGGAGAGTTGAACCGCTCTGGCAAAGCCCCTCAACGTATTCCCCCGCTGAAGTCTCACTTGTCGAATGTATGGGCCAAATGTTTTTTGCATACTGTTCACTATATCGGTTACAATAGCACACTGTCAACGTAACAGGTGACATTTAAAATTTTGCAAACACAGACCTGCTTAAGTATTTTGCTCGTTCTTTTAAATTAAAAGCTTCTATACGGTTTATAGAAGGCACGAGGTCTATGGATTTCATCATCAGGGTATGGAATATTTGCAATGATGAACGCTAAAAATTCAAGGTATCGAGCAGTATCTTCATAATAGTCCTCAAAAGTTCCCATTTCTCTATGCTTAAAAGGATGAATGCCATTCCCTCGTTGTTGAACTCTGGTCAACCAAGCAAGAAAATTACTTATTGGAGGATAACCATGGGCGTGTTGAAAAGGCGTTGTCTGCAATAGCCCTTTTTTATTTAGGTATACTTTCAGATCTTCTAAGCCAAGCTCGTCCGAAATATTTTTCACCCTTCCATCTCTTGCCCTTGGCGCATCGTTACAATTAATATAATCGCTATGCCAAACTGTCAAATAAAGCTTTAACGTACTTTCAACAAGGCTTCTCAGAGCCACATAAGCAAGAATTAACCTTCCTTCGCTTTCAATAGGCTCTGATACAGTGTTAAGAAACAGCCTCAAATTATAAGACATACTCAATTGCCTGTCCAAACGGGCGCTAGACAATAAATTTGCGGCTTCAATTGGTGCCCAGCCTTGAGATTTACGCCAAAAACAATTCAATTCAGAATTAAGATGAATAACACATTCTACAATATGTTCTTTTGTAAGTTCTGGCTTTCCACTATCAATTGCAGCTATTAAACGGTTTATCATATGATTTATTAAAGACCACTATAAAAATCGGCGTCATCATCGGTTTCAAAACAGATCCATTTCCCCTTCTGATGAGCCTGTTTCCCAGCAGGCTGAAAGCGACAAGCCCAAGGGCATAGTTCTTTGGCTTCTTCCCAGGTTGCGGCGGCGACAATCTGCACTTGGCCACTGACCCGCTCTCTCGGCTCCGGCCCAGCCATTACTTCTTTGATGTTTCGCAGACTATCTATGACCGTCTGGAATTGCTGCCTCTCAAAGGACTCTTCCACACGGCCAATCAAATGCTCAATAACCGCCATGGTAATTGGGTAGGCGTCATTCGATCCTTGAAAAATTCGCGCTTCAGCAATGACTTCCGTGATGGTATGCTGAAGACTTTCATTATCTGGGGTTTCCATAAGATTCTCCTAGCTGAACTAATCTATACCACCTCTACCTCCTGGCAAATGTCGATAAAGGGTTGAAGGTGCTACGGAAAGCCGTTTAGCCACTTGCTCAACGGTAATATCAGGATCTTTTAGCATGGCTTTGGCCGCTGCTAGGTCATCACTGTTTAACGAGGCTGGCCGCCCCCCAAACCGACCTCGCTTGCGAGCTGCTTCTAAGCCGGAAGCCGTGCGCTCTCGAATAATCGCTCGCTCAAATTCCGCCAGGGCCGCAAAGATATGGAAAATCAGCTTCCCGCCGGAAGTTGTGGTATCAATCGCTTCGGTAACGGATAGTAACCCAATCTTACGCTCATGCAAGGCTTCCACCGTTTCAATCAACTGTTTTAAAGAGCGGGCTAGCCGATCCAGCTTCCATACAACCAACGTATCACCAGCCCGCATAAAGGCAATGGTTTCAGCCAACTGGGGTCGATCCCTTTGGGCACCGGATGCTTTTTCGTGAAAAATTCGCTCGCAACCGGCGGCTTGCAGGGCATCTAACTGTAATGCCGGATCTTGTTCTTGAGTTGAAACACGAGCATAGCCCACTAACATGAAAAGAAAGCCTCCGAAAACTCATCTCAATCTTACCTTTTAAGAGATTTTGTTTCAAGAGACAGTTTTAAGAGAGAAAGTCAGCTTTATAAAAGCAAATCTTAGCCTTTGCTAAAGCCCTCCGAAAAACGACCGTTTTCAGGAGATCCAGGGCAGCATTTATCTGCCAAATGGCACCATTTAAATTTGCCCAGCAGAGCTGGCAATGAAACGATGACTTCCTGTCGAACAACCGAGCAGGAGGTCATCGAAGCAATAAAATGGGATTAGGCCGATGTCTCAGTGGATTCGGAGTTTGTAGAAATCATGGTCATACTGATCTGGGTTTTCTCAGTCTTTTCGAGAATATCCAGCAAATCCTCTGGGGTGAATTCGCACTCGCGTCCCTTATTATTCAGAATTTGGAGCAGGAAGTTAATAACCGGCTGACCAGAATCATTGAGTGTCAATGCCCTTGCAAACTCATAGGCGGACAGGGGCTTGCCCTTGTCAGGGTCAAATACATAATCATGCGCGGACTCGAAATTACGGCCAAAAACATAGCGTCTGGAAAGGCCTGTGTCTATTTCTTGCGCTTTTACGACCCATTGCCAGATTGAGTCATTGAGTACCCAAGCCGAATTCTTACGGGGCTTTCCTCCTTCCTTGGCTGGCAAGTATTTTGAATCACAGTCATGAAGGACGTGCTGCTTAATCCTGAAGTGCGTCAGCACTTCCTGGAAAAATGGAATGTTGTTCTTGGAACCCGTGTTGAGAACGAAGATGTCTCGCTCTAGCGCATGCTTTTCCAATAGTTCACGCAACACGATTGTCTCGGTGTCACCTTCAACCAGCACCACCTCATCGGCAAAAAAGGCCTCGCAGATATGCGGGTTGAAACGGTTGACCATTTGGACATGTTGTTTGCGGTTATCATCTGACTGGAATACGTCTTCGCCAATTTGATAACTACGGGTAATTCCATTGCTATCGCGGGCAATTCGGACGAGTGATGTATGCGGCCTGGAAATATCAATCAAAGCAGGGCTGTGGGAAGCGCAAAGGGCTTGAAAGGGTGAATCTGCACATAGTTCATACAAGCAACGCCGGAGCAAATGCAATTTATGTGGATGGAGGTAGATTTCCGGCTCCTCAAACAGCAGCAGAAAGGCTTTTTTGTCCGTTTTTCCGTCGAGATCCTTGAGCAGCCCAAGGACGTTAAACATCGCAAGACGGATTACCCCGTGCCCTTGGGAGGTGATGTGTTGATCTAGAGTAGGCAGTCGGTTATCCTTGACACCGAGATCGAACCGTTTGTCAAACAGTTTGCTGAGGTCGAACTCTTGCCCGTCCTTTGGGGTGACTTGTAATTCGATATCAGGAAACACTTTACAGAAATGGGTATTGGAACGTTTGACCAGTGCGGAGATATGCTCTTGGCTGAGCATGGCTTCTTCCAGTGCGCGCACTTTTTCCAACGCCTGCTGATAGGTATCATGCTCCTGTTCAGCCATTAGTTTGATCGCAACAGTTTTAAAGGTATCTGATGCCCATTTAGAAAGTTCATCCATTGATGGCATTGCTGGAATACGGATCGGTGTTGGGGCATGATGCATGAAAATGGTGTCCAAGCCCCCAAAGCCATTTTTAGCATATTCTTGCTTCGCAGGCTCGAATGTATATTTTTGACCAACCTGATCAGGAGTAGTCCATTCCACTTTGAATTTCAGTAACCCATCCGTATCAACCCATTTGTCCAGACCATTATCAGCGAACGCTTCATCGTCACCTGGCTCCTTACGGAAGAGGCCTTCAATAATGATAGGCTCTGACGCCTTGTGTCCGTAAAAGTCATGAATCTTTGGCTTGTGTTTAGGATTGATGAGCAGTTCATAGGCGCTGAGCAGCGTAGACTTTCCAGCGTTATTCTGTCCCAATAGGAAGATGATGTCTGAACCTTCAAACGATATTCGTACGTTTCCACCTTTAATAGTGCGAAAATTCCGCACTCTCATCTCGATCAGTCTCATGAATCGCCTCTTTTAATCCCAACTATTACGGTAAAGAAGTTTAGTTGCCTTACAACCTCAGCACTATAGTAAGCGAGGCTAAACCCATGCAATTATTAAAACATTCTTAATCCTGCTATAGCAAGTCACTCCAAGGGATGTGACCGATTTACATTGCGTAATGAACCATCTTAAAGTTTTAACGGCCGTTACCAAGAAGCGTTAGGGTGACATTTAACGCTAAAAGTCACATCCCGCTTGCCTAAAACCGCTCCTTACTCACATTGGCGGCAGAGGCCAAAGAATTCCAAGTTGTGGTTTTGAATTTTATAAGTCGATAATTTTTCAATACTGCGAATGATTTTATCAACCTCTGGGAACTGAATCTCTTCAATCGAGCCACAACCTTGGCAGGAAATAATCAAGTGTTCCTGCTGATCTTCTTGCTCATGCTCTAAATGGCATTTCATCACCCTGCCAGAGGAAAGCACGCGATGAATCAGGTGATTCTCCTCAAGGCATTCCAAAATCCGATAAACACTGACGGTATCAACCTTTTCCCCGGATTCATCGAGTATATCTTTGATCTCATAGGCAGAAAGGGTTCGTTCAGTCCGATCCAGAAGCTCTAAAACCAGCATCCGGGGTCGGGTAATCCGAAACCCTTTCTGTTTGAGAATGGCAATGGCTTGTTCGCTATACTTGCTCATTGGTGTCAATGTCCTTTATCAGTATCATGATACTGCAATGAGCCGCCAACTGGAATCCATTATCACCAGCGGTTGGAATACCCCCCAGAACGGTCATTGTTGTAACCGCCCCGGTTATAATCGTTGCCGCCGCCACGAGGCTTGCTACTGCTCCGGTTAGAGTCCTGATAGTCAATCGCAATGGATTTACCTTTCAGCGGGGCCTGATTCAGCGTGTTAATGGCCTGTTCTGCTTCATTGGTGGACATCATTTCCACAAAGCCAAAGCCTTTGGACTCGCCAGTATCGCGATCCGTGGGAATTTTCACTGAAATAACTGAGCCCACTTGCTGAAACAGGCTTTGCAAATCATCCTCTGTCACTGAATAGCTCAGGCTACGGACAAAGAGCTTGGAACTTTTGGTACTAGTGCCTCCACTAGAACGACTTCCGCCTGAACGTGCGCCTCCGTTACCACCTACATTCTCATCCTGGAAACTCACTACAATGTCACGATCATAAAGCAGGCGGCCATTAAGGGATTGTACGGCCTCATTCCCTTCAGCCATCGAAGCCATTTCCACAAAGGCAAACCCACGGGGTTTGCCGTCCTCACGGCGGGTGGGAATCTTGGCTGACAGGACAACGCCGACTTCGCTGAACAGATCGTATAAATCCTGCTCGCTGACCGACCAGCTTAAGTTACGGACAAACAACTTTGCGCTCATATTGAATTAGAACCTCTTTTAATTATATTGAATTGAACAGAAACCCATTTAAATTGCTCGCTTAATCCCCCTCTGAAACTTCAGTTTTATACTTGCGAGTCCGGCTGGCCTCTTCCGCCAAATTGGGCAGTTCGACCACCAAGCCGCAAAACGCAATATCTTTGAGCTGAAAAGTCCATAACATGCCGCCATCAGGGCCACTATGGAACAGATTGAACGTATTGTCGGATAGTTCCAGAATGCGACCTTTGTATTGCTCGCAGCAATAATGCTTCAATTGGACAATGACCTCTGCGCCAGACTCGTAGGCTGATTTGAGGGTAGGCTCAAACATGCGATCTCAACTTTCTTGACGTAATTGACATTGGCTTCTAAAGACAGTATAGATGTAATGCAATCAAGTTGCAATAATGTTGCAACAAAGTTTCATCTGAACGTTTGAGATACTGATTTTGGAAGGATAGTAATCCATGAAGAAACTCCCTGTTACCGTGCTGTCTGGCTTTTTGGGGGCCGGGAAAACCACCCTACTGAACCATGTCTTGAACAACCGAGAAGGACTGCGGGTTGCGGTCATCGTCAACGACATGAGCGAAGTGAATATTGACGCCAAACTGGTTCAGGCCGGTTCCGCCGTCTTGAATCGGGTGGATGAGAAACTGGTAGAAATGAGCAATGGGTGTATCTGCTGCACGTTGCGGGAGGATTTACTGCTGGAAGTCAATAAACTTGCCCAAGAAGGGCGGTTTGATTACCTGTTGATTGAATCCACGGGTATTTCTGAACCTTTGCCGGTGGCTGAAACCTTTACCTTTAACGGAGAAGACGGCAAAAGTTTATCGGATGTGGCCCATTTGGACACGATGGTGACGGTTGTGGATGCCTTTAACTTTTTGCCTGACTATGAAGAGGGGCTGGATCTCAAAGATAAAAACCTGGAGCTGGGTGCGGACGATGACCGCACCATCGTCGATTTGCTGGTTGATCAAGTGGAATTCAGCAATATCATCCTGCTCAACAAGGCGGATTTAGTCTGTGAAACGGACTTGGGCAAACTGGAAAGCATCCTGCACCGCCTGAATCCCGATGCAAAACTGATTAAAACCACGTTTGGGAAAGTCCCTTTAACTGAGATTTTGAATACCGGCCTATTTGATTTTGAGAAAGCCTCTGAAGCGCCAGGCTGGCTGAAAGAACTTCGGGGAGAACATATCCCGGAATCAGAAGAGTATGGGATTTCCAGTTTTGTTTACAAGTCAGGTAAACCGTTTCACCCCTTACGGTTCCGGGATTTTCTGAACGAGGGTTGGGAAGGCGTATTACGCTCTAAAGGGGTGTTTTGGCTGGCCAGCCGGATGCAGTATTCCATGTTGTGGTCCCAGGCAGGCGGCGCTTGCCGAATTGAAGGACACAGCCCCTGGTGGGCCACGGTGCCTCAGGAAGAGTGGCCGGAGGACGTAGAAACGCGGAATGAAATTACAGCCCACTGGGACGAAACCTATGGGGATCGCATGCAGGAAATCGTCTTTATTGGGATGAATATGAACCAGACGGATTTACTCGATCGCCTGGAAGCCTGTCTCCTGACTAATGAGGAAATGGCGTCAGGCCCAGCGGGCTGGTCGCAATTTGAAGATCCGTTTCCTGAATATGACATGGTATCTGAACCCGATGATGAGGCTATTTTAGAAGAGGTTGACGCTAGCCCTGAAAGCGTTTTACCTTCCTTGATAACGGCTTAAGGCGCTGAAAGGACTTTGAAAATGGCCCGTGATTTTAAAAAGAAGGAATGTTTTTTCCTTAAAAATAATTTCAAGCTGATCGATTTTAAAGATGGTTCTTTATTGAAGCGCTTTTTATCAGACAACGGTAAGATTTTGCCCCGGCGAATTACCGGAACCAGCGCCTATTGGCAACGGCAGTTGGCTAAAGCCGTTAAACTGGCCCGTCAAAACGCGATTTTACCCTATACCCGAAACGATTAACATCCGTAGTTCCGCTGGTAGTCAAAATGGCTACCAGCTTTTTATTGCTTATTTGCCTGCGGCTGTGTAAAGCAGGGAAAAACTTTCGGTTTCCACGGCTGCCGGAAAGAAGGCTTTAAAAATGAGATAACAGCCCAACAAAATAGGTAATACGGTACTGGCCTGCCTGAGTCGAAGTAAATGGTCAGGACTTGCTTTCCAGTGGACATTCAAATAATGCGTCCCTACATACGTTAATAAGCCAATGCCCGTTAGCACTGCGCCCATTCCCAGACTGAATACCAGTACCCCCCAGAATGCTTCAAAGCCCTTACTGGCGCTAATGGCTGAAACCATCGCCATCAAAACGATAGGGCAAGGGGCGGCTCCGGCCAGGCTCAGTAATAATAATTTTGGCGTGGTCATGGTTTCCAAGGATTCAGGCGAATAAACTGAATGACCTTTACCGGCATGCTTCCCGCCGCAGCATTGAGTGTGGGAAGCTTTAGCGCCAAGGCTTTTTACCAAAAGATACAAGCCCATTCCCAAGATCAGGATGCCTGAACTCAATTGAACCCCTTGCAAAAAAGCGTCCTTAAACAAGATGAGAGCGAACTTTGATAAGATCAAAGCCAAAACAGCGTTCAAGAATGTATGAATCCCGGCGCTCGCAACGCCAAGCAGGAGAATATGCCTGATTTTGGCGTTCGATCCGGCAATAAAGCTGCTAATCAAGGCTTTTCCATGGCCCGGCTCCAAAGCATCCAGCGCCCCAATGGCAAATAGACTCCAGTTGATAACCCCTGACATACGCTCATCCTTACAAGACACGCTAACCATTCTTATTTTAGAGACTGTTTAACTTAATGCAATAGAGTTGCAAAATAATGCAAGGTAAACTATGATGGGGAGTGGTCGTACTATAAAATCATTGAGGGAACCCATGTCACTTGCAAGCCCCCTGAATATAGAGAAATCATCAGCGGTTCGGGTTTCTGAAGTGGTGCATTTAACCCGTATTTTTGAGCCTAAGTACAATATCGGTATTTTAAAGCGGCAAGTCTCAAGCGATTTGAGCCACTTTGTTCATCAGGCCCGCCATCAGGTTGAGTTTCACCTCAAGCAATCGTTCACTTTGACCGATGGGGTGAAAGATGCTTTATCAGAGGTCATGCCCGCTTCAGCAATGGCACTTGAAGGCCATGAAAAGTTCATTCAGGACATTACCTCATTAATCGATTTGTATGGACTGTTGGTGGATACCAATCAAGTGGGCATTCGGCTACTTTCAATGAATAAGGCCATGTGTCCCGGCTTTCATGTGGATCGAGTCGGTATCCGGTTGATTTGCACGTATGATGGGCCGGGTACGCAATGGCTGGAAAATGTTCATGCGGATCGCTCTAAATTGGGTTATATCGCTCAAGGACAGTCCGATGAAAATTCAGGGTTAATCAGACCAGACGCGGTGATTCAATCGCTTCAGCCTTATGAGGTGGGTCTTTTAAAAGGCGAAGCCTGGAAATCCTTTGACGGACATGATAATCACGGCAATGGCATCATCCACCGTTCTCCGGCGATGGAAGGTTGTGCCTCCAAGCGCATTGTGCTGACACTAGATAGTCTGGATTAATCTTTAGAAGATTCTTCTGCTTCTTCCGGCAAGGGAACGTTTCCCTCATAATCGCTCGGGGTAATACGGCTGTTGGGCGCATATCGGGAACCCAAAAATAGTAGAATCTGTTGACCGTTGAGTAAATTTTGCCGAAAAGCGGAATAGTATAAGGCCTGCGGCGGCGGAATATCGGTATCACTGGGGAAGCCAGGTACGCTCAGGAAGGGACCCAGTTGCTTTTTAACCAGCTTTTCCACGTCCTGCAAGTTACTCAGCTTTTGGGTGGGATTGATATTATTGACGCTATTAAGAACCTGACCCGTTGAAGAAAGCCGCAGTGCGCCATAAACCACTGTATCGGGTGGCATATCGTTTTCTTGAGTGATTTTTTGAATCGTACTGTATAAATTCTTTTCAGAGAGATCAGTCGTTTGAAAGATGGCCAGTCGAAGCATCGCTTCCAGTTGCGGTTGCTGAAGAAAGCGGGAATCGCTGTTAAAGCAAAGCATTTCCCTGCCATTAAAACCGTCCCGGATGTGCTGGGTAATTTCATAATTCCGAAAGGCGCTGCCAAAGATAGTGGTATCCGTATTCAGCCCGCCATTGGCCTGACCCGACAAATAAAGACTGGAATCCCGCCCACTGGTCAAACGGTTTTCCTGATTAAGCGCCACTTCAGCGAATTTATTCTTCCGAAACCAGGTTGACGGCTTCAAGGCCAATAAGTTTTTAGCCAGCAAATCCTGAAACAAGGGGCTTTTCTTACCGCTGGCCCGATCATACCCACCGGCGGAGACCACTACGCCATTAATTTTAGAAGTGGGTTTCCAGAGCTTGCTTAACCCTGGAATAGTGTTAAACAAAAAGGTAATCACCCGGTTATAGGTACGATAGACCTGAAAGCCCGGTAGTTTTCCGGTTGTTGGTTTAAGAACCACCGTATTTTGATCAAAATGTTTTTTCAGGTTAATCACCCGCAAGCGCTTGGTGACGTTTTGCTCGTGTTGCAAGTCCGCAAACGTAGGATCGGTGATGGGCGTTCCAAAATTGCGCTCCATATGTTCCCTGAACTCATCCGCCCGTTTTTGGTTATAAATTGCCGGTCGGGCATACTTGCCATGATTAAAAGGGATTTGATAAGGAGATGGTTCCAGTTCCTGGCTAGTATACAGATCCACCTTGATGTTCGGATTCAGATTAAAGAGTTCCATCACTGACTTGGCGGCGGATTCACCGCTTCCAATTACCGCGCAACGGGTACCCGCAGGTAGCAAGGCAATGGTTTTACGCATATCGGGATGCCCCAGTTGGGTTTCCTTGGTGAAAACCTGTTTGGGCAAACTTTGCTTTTGAATTAAGGCATTGAGATTGGTCAGCATATCTTCCCGGTTGTTGAGCATGTCTGCTTGGCCCCACAGGCCCAGCGTTGTTTTTGAGTTCTGGGTCATCAACGTTTTAAATACTTGTGGCTGTCTGCCATTTTCTCCAGCTTCTCCTACTAGGCCGGTGGATACCACCAGTTTTCGGGCCAGTTGCACATGGCCTTTTCTGCCGGTGATCAGATAAAGCTCTTTTTCTTTGGGGAGTGCCATTTTCAGTTGAGCCGCCAGTTGATTGTATTCATCAGGCGGTAATAGTTTCTGATACTTGGTAATAATGCCGTCCGGGTTTTGCAAGTCCTGAGCGGTCAGCTTTTGCACGCTCTGAATGGGAGCCTGCTCGGTCAGCGTGCTATTATCCGTCACGGTGCCATTTTTAGGTTGTTGAAGCTTATTGGCCACGTCATCGATATGCTGAAAAAATTCGGCGCGCGCAAAACCACCTTGGGTGCTGGGTTGATACTTTTGATTGTTTAGAATGTCAGCGTTGTCAAATTCAGCAAACTCTTCCGCTGTAATGGGAGTGGTTTTAAAATCCCTGCCAACGGTTGCGGTTATGTTTTTTCTAGCGGCAATGGCTTGAGCCCTATAATGCCTGAGTTTGTCTTTGGCCTTTTCACCATAATTAAAATTAAACTCATCTGCCAAAGCTGGTGGTTCCTCGCCCTTTTCTTTACTAAGAGCAATGCCAAACACCAAGGAACTTAACCCTGCGGAAGTCCTCATTTTATGAACAGGTTGAGCCAAGGCATCCGAAAAACTTTGCCCCACATGCCCCGCCTCAAACAGCACATTTTTTAAGCCGTAATGGGTGGCGTGAATGCCCATGCTCAACCCCGCAGGTCCGCCACCAATAATAGCCACATCCGCTATGGGCGTTTCCCATTTGGCCTGCTGATCTTTCAATAAAGCAGTGGGGCTTAACACCAGCGGGTTATATCGAATCAAGCCATCTGCCTGTAAACACCCATGCGAATGTAATAAGTTCAAAAACTGCCAATCGGCCTGTAGTTGCTGCAAGGGCTGGGTCATGGCTCCAGCCTGCTCAGGCGTGATTTTACCTTGCTGCTGCGCTGTTTGAATGAGCGTTTGAGCCTTTTGGATTTGCCCTAAGGCGATTTCAGTATATAATGCCTGGTTTATCCCCGTTGCTTTTATTGTTAAATCTTGAAAAATTGGGGCCAACTCAGGGATGACGGACTGTTGCCGCGCTAACTCGGTTAAAGTCACTAGCATTCTCGCCTGAATTTGTTTTTGCTGAAACGCAAGACTGGTTTCAATATTTTTTAATTTATTTTGATGCGGAAAATACACATCCTGAAAGATGGGCATTTTTTGCGCCGCATCCGGGGCCGTGTAACCCATATCGGCCATGGTGATTTGATCATAGCGTTTGGTGGCCGCAAATTTTAGATTATGAACGGGTTGGCTCATGACTGAGAGAGGCACGCCTTAGAACTAAAGCGTGCCTTTTCCTTATCGTTTAATGTTTGTGACCGTCCGCCTGATCGGAGATGTCATTTAAATCCCCGCCAGAGCGGCCTAAAATTTGATGCCCACAGTGGCAAATGATTTTCCAGACGTTTTTAATTTTGTCCGCAATCACTTGACTGCCATGATTTTCCAGACGGGCCGCTGTCTGTTTCTCTTTTTCAGTAGGGGTTTTAGCGGTCATACCAAACTGAGGATTTTGATTTGATTTGGCTTTCAAGCTGGACGGTTTGGCAAAGTTATTCCGCATGGCGGTTGGCATTGAAGTATTCAACATGATGATGTTCTTTCTAACCCACTTGGGATTCGGTTTTATGATTTTTATTGCATCTCTGTTGCAATATTGAGAAGGTTACTATAAACTGCGAAGAAATCAAGGCTATGATTCTGGAAAGCAACCATGCCAACCATCAACCCGATCTCGCAAACCAAAAACCGCATCCTGCATGGCATCGCCCAGATTGATGCCAGGGAATCCATTCTGCGCCAAGCCCCTCTGCGCCGGATTGGCCTGCCCCTCATGGGGACAGGATTGGGGCTGGCGGTTTCCGTTTTTGACTATCAACAAGCCCCGGATACCCAAAGCAAGCGGAAAGTGTTGGTTCGGGACGGCTTGGTTTTGGGCGGCATCGCCACTTCCAGCATATTGGCCTCCTATCTGGTCAACCGGACGCAGACTTCCAAATGGATGCTGCATCAGATTGAAGACGGCTTAAAGTACCTGTTTGGCCGGTTCAAGAAATTTCAACCCGGCTCATCCCATGTCCATGGGGCGGATGAATATTTTCCAGGAAAACCCCTAGATCGTTTGAAGCTTCTGTTTAAAGCGGATTTGCATGATCATGGCCTGCAAGGGGCGCTGGATCTCAGCCTTTTATCGGCCATTCCCATCTTTCTGGGGGGGATTCCCGCTGGCCTGATCGCCGACAAGCTTAACGGGGAAAGTTTGGGGAAAACCGGGCCGGTGAAAATCAAGGAAGGGCTATTTCAGTTTTTGGGCAATATCACGGTTTGCACCATCGCCATTCTGGGTTTTTCCAAGTTGGGCAAAGCCACGGTTTCCAAGCTCTGGCAATTGCCCAAGCTGCAATCTCAAATGATCCAGAATACCCGCAACGGGCTTTTGGAAATGGCCAAGCGTCCCAAAGACGATTTGGCCTTGATTCCCACCCAACTGACCGGTGATATTGAGCGAATCTTTCATGAACACAAGGCTTACCCCAAAAATCTGTTGAACGCTTTAAATCTTCATTTGTCGCAAATAACAGTGCGAAAAGGCATGAAATGGCACGAATACAATGAAGGTTTGCAGCGCCTGATCCAGCAAGGACCGTTTAATAAAAAGGCGATTCATCAGTATGTGCGGGGTGTCTTTGGTCCGGCCTTCAAAGAGCATGCCCAAGATGTTGTTCATCAACCGGAAGCGCTGAGAGAATTGGCCCAGCTCAAATTCGAGAGCCGAGGCGAAACCCTGGGGGTCATTGGCGGGTTGATTGCTGGCGTAGTGGGTGGGGCTTGGGTGTCCAATGGCATAAACGCCGGCCTGTCCAAGCTGTTCCACTGGCCCACCACGCATGAAAGTCCCGGCCTGTTTCAACGCCAAACGAATCAGTCCAGTGCAACCGGCTCCGAGCAAAACAAGGGCTGGCTGTCCGGTACGGTTGGGGAACGGGGCATTCACTGGTATGACGGCATTCTGCACCTGGATGATGTTCCCTCAGCGCTTTATCTAGGTGGGGTGCGTGCCGTCGAATCGATGATTCAGGTGCTTTATGGCATTTCTGGCTTCCTGGCGGGTACGGCGGGAACCAATTATAGCCAAGCCTTGCCTGTTGTAGCAGCGCTGAAATCCAAGGTGGACAGTCAACTGAATCTGCCGACTGCTTTCCAGGCTTTTTTGAAAGGTCATCCATACCCCGTCACTCAAAATAGCCCATTCTACCAAACGTCCCCCGCTAGCATTGCTGTTCCATATTTTCCTGTCTCAAATCCAGCCAAGCCTTCCCTCCCAAAATCGCCTCAAGCAACCCAGCCAATCCAATAAGCATAAGCAATAATGTTGCAATATTAAATGTAGGTGCTATTCTACTCACACAGCTTTGAAAATGATTATCATTGTCGATTTAGTGGATTGGAGCAATGCAGACTCTTCGCCGTAAAAACCGCTCCTTGCCTTTGGTACTAGATGCCTTGCACTATCTGAGCCATGCAACGGTTCAGCAAGTTTATGACTGGTTGAATCGCCCGTCCACCTTACGGGAAGTCAGCATGAGCAGTGTGTACCGCTCGGTTCACCTCCTGCAAAAAGCCGGGTTGATCAAACCCCTCTATTTTAATGAAAATCAGGCCAGCTATAGCCTCAGGCAACCCGGAAACCAACAGGCGCACTTTGTTTGCACGGATTGTAACCGGGTTCGGATTTTAGCATTTCCTGCTCTCTCTCCTTGGGAATCCTTGGTGTCGGAGCAGTTAGGAGAGGCGTTTCAGGTTCATTACAGCAACTTTAACGTGTTTGGTCTTTGCGACCGCTGCAATCTCGAAAAACAGGAATGCGACGTTCCCCTTTCAGTTCAAAGCTTCTAAAACAAAGGAATTTTATTCATGCATATTGCCGAAGGCATGCTGCCACTCCCTCAAGCCTTAGTCTATGGCGCATTAAGCTCCCCACTTCTGATAATAAGTTTTCAAAAACTGCAAAAGCTCCTGAAATATGGCACGAGTGAGGAAAAAGCCTTGCAAAATCTGGCGGGTGCCTTGATTTTCGCCATTACACTTTTCCCACTGCCAGTTCCAATGCTAGGGGTGACTTCCCATATGTGCGCCACCCCTGTACTTGGGATTTTATTAGGTTTTTGGCGGGTGGTACTGCCTACAGCTCTGGCGCTACTTATTCAAGCCCTGTTTTTTGCCCACGGAGGTATCACCACCTTGGGCGCGAATATTTTGACGCTGGCGGTCACCGGGCCTTTGATAGCCATTGGCGTATTTACAGGGTTAAAGCGTTGCTCCCTACCTCAATGGATTTCCATTGCGCTGGCCTGTTTTCTGGGTGATTTATCGGTTTATTTGCTGGATGCGGTTATTGTGGGTCAGGCATTATCAGGGCAACAGGGTTTTTACTTCTGGTTTTCTCGAATTGCTTTGGGGTTCGCCCCCGCGCAAATCCCTCTGGCGATTTTGGAAGGTTTGCTGAGCGCCTATTTCATCGCGTTTCTTCAGAAAAAACTGCCCGCTTTTAACGGTTTGAAAGGGTTGACTCAACCATCCAATGTTCAGATAAAAACAGTTGGCACCATTGCTGGTTTAACTTTGCTTTTATTTGGTTTTTCTCCGCTTGCTTTCGGAGCCGCTTTTTCCGGGCTGGATGAAACTGTTTTGGAACAGGCTGCGATTCAGGCAGGTGTTAGTAACATGGCTCCCTGGATTGATTTGACGCAAGGTGAATTGGCTTTGACCGTCTTCTTTCTGGGTGGATTTTTGGCGGGACTTTTGACGGGCCTGAACTGGAGCAAGCTCCAGGGCTGCAAAAAGGAAAACAGCCATGCATCTTGAACCCGTTGACACCCTGTTTCAGGATGCCCGTCCAAGCCGATTGCCCGTGGCGGGAAGTGTTTTCTTGCTGGGCGTTGTGCTGGTAATCAATGGATTGAACCAAGAGCTTCTGGTCTTGGTTCCCTTGATGTTGACTGGCATTACCAGCTTGATTTGCGCCACTGGCCTGAAAGAACGGTTTTGGCTTTGGCTGGGAAGTCAAAGTTTTATCGCTCTCTTGACCGTTTTAATGGGTTATTGGACGCAGGATTTTCATCGGGCTATCTTGTTGAGTCTACATTTAAACATCGGGCTTTGTTGGGGGCTGTGGTTCGGCAGCCAAGCCAGTTGGCCGGAACTCAAGCGATTTTTACGAAATCTCCATTGTCCTGAATTGCTGGTTGAGTTTGCGGATCAAATGATCAACAGTGGCCTTGCTGCATTTCACTCCCTGGAGCAAATCTACGCCACCTTGACCCTCCGGGGTGGTTTTGGGGGAGACACTAAAAACAAGGTGTCCAATCTGGGTTTATTGTTGGCCAGCGCCTCTAGCCAGGCTTATGATCAGGCTGTTTGCGCGGAAGACAATCGCACGTTACGCGCTTATCCTGACGACTTAGAGCGTATTGAAGTCCTGCCTATCCAACCAAAAACGGAGCTCCGCTTTGAGAATGTCTCTGTCAGTTTGAATCCACATACAACCGCACCACAAGCCTTAACCAATTTTTCATTGACCTTGGAAGCCAGTGAATGGATAGCCGTATTAGGCCCAAACGGTTCGGGTAAAAGCACTTTACTTAAAACCGCTGCCGGGTTATATCAGCCCACCCAAGGTGTAGTGACCCGATTTGATACGGAAATGAAAGGCAGTGTCCTTTTGAAACGGGTAGACCCCCGGATTGCCCTGGTTGGCCAAGAGCCTTCTGAGCAATTATTAGGTTCTACGCCTTTGGAGGATATGATTTGGGGCCTTAAACAAAGAGCCGTCTCTGAACAGGAAGCCTGTGAGCGGTCTTATCATTTGTTGGAAGCTTTGGGGATTGCTCATCTGGCCCACCGATCCATCCAACAACTCAGCTTTGGAGAGCAAAAGCGGGTGGCTTTTGCCTCGGCCCTGGTCGTTGAGCCAGAATTGTTGCTTTGCGATGAGCCGACCAGTGGCTTAGACCCAGTAGCTGCCAGCCAGTTAATTCGGGTTTTGGAAACCGTGACCCACCACCGCAAAATTGCGGTCATTTGGGTCACGCATGAATGGCAACAGTTACCCACTCAGATTCAAAGAACCGTTCTATTACGCAATGGCCAAAAAATATTTGATGGCCGCCGGACAGAAGGATTGAAACCAGCAAGCTTGGCGCAAGCGGGCTTGCTGCCTGAAGAGTAAGTAATATCCAGTTAAATCAAGAGTATGAAAGGCGCAACCATGTTTGAACTTTTGACCAAGCCCATCGTTTATAACGATCTTGAAAAACTGTGCCCGCAATTGACTGTAACCCCTCAGGAGGTATCCCATGACGCTTAATAGTGATCTCCCTATTTCCAGCGACAAACGAATTCCCGTGACGATTCTGACCGGCTTTTTAGGCTCTGGCAAAACCACGTTGATGAACCGCATTTTAAGTGAAAATCACGGTAAGCGTATTGCCGTCATTGAAAATGAATTCGGGGAAATCGGCATTGATGACGCTTTGGTCATTAACGCGGAAGAAGAAATTTTTGAAATGAACAATGGGTGCATCTGTTGCACCGTGCGAGGCGATTTAATTCGCATCCTCGGAAACCTGATGCGCCGCAAAAACCAGTTTGATTATATTCTGGTCGAAACCACCGGCTTGGCCGATCCGGCTCCTGTGGCCCAAACTTTCTTCGTGGATGATGAAATCAAGGCGCTGCTTCGTCTGGATGGAATCGTTACTCTGGTAGACGCCAAGCATGTCTGGCAGCATATTGATACCAGCATGGAATGCAAAGAGCAGATTGCCTTTGCCGATGTGATTCTGCTGAACAAGGTGGATTTGGTCACCCCGGATGAATTGGTGCAACTGGAAGCCCGCATTCGCGCCATGAACGCCATGGCTAAAATCTATCAAACTCAGGATGCCGCGGTTGAGATGGAGAAAATTTTGGAAGTGGGTGGCTTTGCGCTGGATCGAGCCTTAACGGTTCGCCCTACTTTTCTGGAAACCGAATATCCCTTTGAATGGGCGGGTTTATACGAGTTAAAACCCGATTATTATCAATTTCAATTGGAAGAGGGGCCAGACCCCACTATGAACCTGATGACCCTCAAAGTGGAAGGAGCCGGTGAAGAAGCCATTCGCGCCATTCAGGAAGAGATTGCCCATCGCTTTTCGGAGCCGCCACTTCGCGTTAAACCCGGAGAGGATACCTTTAAACCCGCCGGACAATTACTGACGCTGGAACTGGCGCAACCCGGCTCTAAAAAGTTCAACATGCGGGTGGAGGAACCGGGCACCTATGCTTTGTTTACGCAGCATCAGCCGATTGAATTTGCCATGAATATGGTGAATAGCCAAAATGAGGGAGTCGATCCAACCCTTGAACTGTTATTTAACCCTGGTCATGAGCATGACAATTCGGTTACTTCCGTGGGCCTTGAAATTGCGGGGGAGTTAAATTCCAAGTTGTTGAATGCCTGGATGGGAACGTTACTACGGGAAAAGGGCGTCGATATTTTTCGCATGAAAGGCATTTTGAATATTCAAGGCGAAGATCGCCGTTTTGTGTTTCAAGGTGTCCACATGCTGTTTGACGGGCAACCGGATCGGCCCTGGAATGAAAACGAGTCCCGAACAAACCAACTGGTGTTTATCGGGCGCAATTTAAACCGTAGTGAATTAGTGCAAGGATTTAAAGCATGTCTAGCCAAAGCCCCCCAACTGGCATCCAAGTAAAACGGCTCAAACAAGTTTGGTCTGTTAATCTGGATGATTACGTCAATACCATGGCACACTCTCCCAAAGCGCTAAGCGAAAGCCTTTGCATCTTAGCTGGCTCAGCCAGTGGAGAAGCCCTGCTGATTCAGGGTGCCACGGGAGACCTTCTCAAGCGGTGGCAGGCCCATCAACTGGGAATGCTCTGCGGCGGCTGGTCGCAGGATGGTCAGTATTTCGCTACCGGTGGACAGGATGGCAAAGCGCGTATTTATGATGCTCAAACGTATGAGATCATTGCCGAATGCGATGGTGGTGCGCCCTGGGTTGACTTGTTGGCCTGGTCCCCGCATCAATCGCTTTTGGCCACTGCTGCCGGGAAAGCCCTTAAAATCTGGAATTCTACTGGTGAACTGGTGCAAGCGTTTGAACCCCATGACAGCACCATTGCCGGATTGGGTTGGCACCCGGTTTTGAAAGATCAGTTGGCGACCACCAGTTACAATGGATTGCGACGTTTCAAGCTGGACGCGTCAAAACCTGTCCGTAAATTCCAATGGAAGGGCTCAAGCTTAAGGCTGTTCTGGAGTCCTGATGGTCAGTTTATCGCCAGCGCCACTCAGGATTCCACCGTTCATGTTTGGGAAGCGAAAAACGGGCAGGACGTCCAGATGCCAGGTTATCCGGTGAAGCCCACCGTGCAAGCCTGGGATCGCCACAGTCGTTTGTTGGCGACCGGCGGGAGCCAGGATGTGACCCTATGGAACTTCTCCGGCAAAGGCCCGGCCGGAACAACCCCTTTGCTTCTTTCAGCCCATGTGGAATTGATCATGGCGCTGGCCTTCCAGCATCAAGGCGATATGCTGGCCAGCGGTTGTCAGGACGGCAAAATCTTTCTTTGGCATCCCAGAATGATTGAGGTGCCGCTGGAAATCGCTCAGCATGAGGCTGAAATTAGTCAATTAGCATGGAGTTCAGACGACAACATGTTAATCGCAGGCGATGCTGATGGCTGTATTAAAGGCTGGGAAAGCCAATAGGAAATCCCGGCTATCGTTATCAAACTGAACTCACATTTGTCACTGAATCAAAGTTTAATTGTTTTTTGTTGAGGTTTTGGAATGCAGCCCAATAACCGGTTTTTAAGCATTGATATTTTGCGGGGGCTGGTAATCGCCATAATGACTGTAGATCATGCCCGTGAGTTTTTCTTCAAAGCGATTCCGATTGCAGATCCCATGGATCTTTCAGTCGTGCCCTGGGAGGTCTTTTTAAGCCGGTGGATTGCCCATTTTTGCGCCCCCACCTTTGTTTTTCTGGCCGGTGTATCGGCTTATTTATATGGCAGAAAAACAGGCATTACCAAGCAAGCACTCTCATTCCACCTTTTAAAAAGAGGTTTGATTTTGATTCTGCTGGAAGTTACTGTTATTAATTTCGCTTGGAGTTTTACTTTTCCACCTGAAAAGCTTTACCTTCAGGTCATTTGGGTGATAGGCCTCAGTATGATTTGCTTGGCCGGGCTAATATGGCTACCCGTGCTGGCGATGGTTGGAATCGCATTGGCTTTAGTGATGGCTCAACACCTGCTTCCTGAATTGATTTTTCCCGATGGAAGTTTTGCCAATACGCTCTGGTCTATCCTTTACCACCGAAATTGGATGCCCCTAACGGATTACTTACAAGTCAGAACCTCGTATCCGCTTCTGCCTTGGATTGGAATTATCGCATTGGGTTATTGGGCAGGAAAGCTGTTTACGCCCGATTTCTCACCTCAAAAACGTCAATCGTTACTTACATGGACGGGCCTGGGCTTAATTGGCCTTTTTGTTTGCTTGAGGGCCACAAACGTTTATGGCGAATTGAATCCATTTGTAATCAGTCCACAAAGCCCCGTACAAACAGTCATGTCGTTTTTGAATCTTACCAAGTACCCGCCCTCTTTCCTGTTTAGCCTTATGGCTCTAGGCCCAGCGTTATTACTGTTGCGCTATTTTGAAACGTCGGCGGGAATGGTCGGCAATATTTTATTAAAATTTGGGCGTGTTCCCATGTTTTATTACATTATTCATTTGTATGTTTTGCATGCTGCCTGCCATATAACCCGGTTTTTCCTGACCATACCAGATGGAGTAAAATACAGTGTTCCTCATATTGGGATGGTTTGGCTCATTACAGGATTAACGCTGCTGGCAACTTATCCTCTGGTTATATGGTTTACTGAGATAAAGGCTAAATCAGGAAAAAAATGGCTCTCTTATATTTAAATTAGAAATCAATAACCTTATTATTCTTGATGACTCAGAGATTGAGCGGGGTAAGCGTCATTGGCCAAAGCCTGTTTGCCATCGGTATCGCAAAAGCAAGCTTGAACTTCCGATGAGAGGGGTTGGATTGGTTTAATCCCCTTCAAAAAATTGTGCTGACAGCAAGCCATTTTCTCGGCTGAAAACGCAGCTAACCCCTGTCCTATAAACAGGATCAGGGCAATCATTGCTGTGATTAAAAAACGAAACGCTTGGTTCATACTGACTCTGTAGCATAAGCCGGTTTATTTTGCTTTGGTCATTTTTGAGATGTTGGTCAGTTTGGAAAAAGTCGGGTAGCAAGGGTGCATTGCTGCACCCCCGCCCCCTAAGAACCGTACGTGCGAGTTTCCCCGCATACGGCTCAAGCCGTTCACAAACTCTCTTTGGGGAGAGCCGGTAACCTTCTGGTTTTTCGTGACTGGCGCTGTTGGAAGTATAAAGTAAAAGCAGGGTCAAACGGGTGAGCCCTACAGCGGATTTTAATATGCCGCCGAATGGCCACATCCGTTGAGAGTCGCAGGCATTTGATTCGCCTTAGTCCGGCTTTTCCTTGCACAACCACTGAGAATACCCAATTGCGTGTTCCCACGCTCTTGAAATATTTCCGTAAAACCCAGGCAGCACTCTTGTTGGGGTGCCGTCGGATTGCCCAGCGTCTGAGGATATGGAAAATCACATTATCGACAAAGCGATATGCTTTCTTAGCCACAATATGCCGGTGGTAATTGGCCCAACCCAGTATTTTCGGGTTTAAGGCTTCAATGACCGTTTCCGTCTTGGCCTGTCGCAAGGTCCGGACAGTTTCTCGGATATTGTTCAAGAAAGCCCGCCGGTTTTTCAACGCCGGTTTAATGAGCAGCTTCCCTCTGTACTTGCGCACGTTCTGTCCCAAGAAGTCAAAACCCACGTCAATATGCGTAATCTTGGTTTTCTCGGGTGAGAGTTCCAAGCCACGGGCCTTGAGAAAGGCTTCTACGGCGGGTTTAACATCCTGTTCCAAGGTCGCTAGCGAAGGACCCGTCACAATAAAGTCATCCGCGTAGCGGATCACTCGAAAACGGGGCTCTTTGCGGGAGGGAATCCGAAATCGCGATTCGATTTCTTTCTGCAAACCATCCAAAGCCATGTTCGCCAAGAGTGGTGAGATGATACCACCTTGAGGTGTTCCGGCTTGAGTTGGCTGCCATCTTCCGGTTTCAATATAACCGGCTTTTAGCCATTGTCGAAGGATTCGTTTGTCCAGCGGAATATGCTCCAGGAGCCAGGCGTGGTGGATATTGTCGAAGCAGCCTTGAATGTCTGCTTCAAGTACCCATTGGACTGACTTTTTCTTGGCAAACATATTGAAACATGCGGCAATGGCGTCAGCCGTGCATCTCTCAGGCCGAAAACCGTAGGAATCAGGGTCTGCTTTAGTTTCCGCAACAGGTTCCAAGGCTAGCCGGTATAAGGCCTGCATGGCCCTGTCTCTCATCGTTGGGATACCCAGCGGTCTCCGTTTTCCATTGGCTTTAGGGATATACACCTGGCGTAAGGGTTTGGCCCGGTAGCCGTGTGTCTGAAGCGATTCAATGGCTTTCCATTTAGCCGTGGCGCTGGACCAAGTGACTTTATCCACTCCTGGCGTGTTTTTGCCACGATTATCAGTCACTCGCTTCACGGCAAGAACTTTGCCGTAGAAGGAGGAAGTTAGCAAGTGTTGCAAGGCTTTCACCTTGTTCCATCTGCCGTCCCTGGTTGCCTGGGCGATACGCATTTGTTGTCTTTTCACCGCAGCTTCCGCTCTGGTCCAGTCGATACTATTCCAGAGTGAGGTTGGGTGGGATGGTGCACACACTGTCGTGTTCATTTGCTTTCCATTCTGCAAAGATTCTCCAAATTCTTTCACCCGGAAAGACCTACCGGAAGTGGGCTCGCTTTCGCGTGAGGCAATGTTTCAGACTCTATCCAAGTCATTACAACTTGGCATTCGCTTTTTCCGGTATCCTCTACCCACATCGCTAGCAGCCTTCCTTACGGTCAGCCTGCTTTTTACAAGCAGCGATATGGGTTTACCGTGTTCCGCGTCAGTTACACGGATGGATTAGGCCCTGTCCTTTACCCCGGTGGCGCTCTTGTTCCTGTATCCGTATTGCCAAGACGGATAACCGACCACGTACCTTTTGGTCCAAGCCTGTCAGTATCTTTGGCTTGCCTTTCTTTACGAGGTTTGCGACAGTTCACCTGAGTTGACCCTCCCATCCAGCCTAGCGCCCTGGCCACACGATACTAGTGGCCGTTGAAAACACCTTACAGTGTTTCCTTCTTTTACAAAGGGCTACATTGTCCCGAAGGCTTCAGACCAGGCCGTTACCAGCCCCGCCTGCTTCGGTAGGCTACGATTAAGGAAATAATCGGTCTCTCTGACCTCCTTTCGTTCGGTTGAGACAATAACGGACGCGACTTTCACGTCGCACTGGTAATCAAAAAGTGGACCACCAGAAAGAGAAACCCCGGCCTCTGGCCGGGGTGAAAATATTTTGATGGGCACTCACTCAAATAGACCCATCTGACCAGACGCCCCATTGAATAGCTCCAACCAGCGCGGTGGAACCTTTCCATCCTGCAATTGCTCAATACCCTTTAGCAGTAAAGGGTTTCGGGCGGATTTTTGCATTAGGGCAAAAACAACGGCGTCCCCATCCCCATTCTCAAAACAATTATCAAAGGCCCTGGTGAAAATAAGGCAATGCGGATCTTGACTGAGCTTGGTAAGCCTGCATTCTGCATACGCAACACGGGCTGAAAAACCTTTATATCTAGGATAGGGGTTATTCATCATCATTCCTTTCAGTCTCAACAAGGAAAACCCCTGCCCGCCTGGAAGCGGGCAGGGCAAAACATTAGTATTCCTGGGCCTGCATGAGGGTCAGCACACGCCGGGTTTGCTGTGGATCAGCCGGGTTTTCGCTTCCCTCTTGCATCGAGGGGGCATAATGGAGAGTAGGCCAGCGGAACTTCCCCGCCAGCCTCTCGCAGAACCGTACGTGAACCTCTCGGCTCATACGGCTCCCATTTAGGCAAACGCCCCGACCATGCCTCGTTTCCAGTGGACAAACAAATCAGGCTGCCTTTTGGCAATATTTTCCAAAAAGATTGCTGCTTGTGTCTTTCGGCGTCTAAACCGTTTGTACTTGCGCATTGCCCACATCACCAGGGTACAGTTAAAATGCCGGAAAACAGGGTATAGAGAAGAGGGGGAATAGCGCCCATAGTATGCAATCCAACCTCTCAGGACTGGATTGGCCATGTTCGCTATATCCTGCAACTCCAGATCTGCTTGATTCCGGTAATCCCGGTCTCGTGTCAATGCCCGCATCGACTTCAACGCCGCCTTACTGACTGCTGGATTGAAGCCCACGAATAATTGATTTCGTTTGCTCCCTTTCACCAGCCTAGGCCGGAAAGTGTATCCCAGAAAGTCAAATTCCGTCTGGAGATAGGTTCCTTTCCGCTGTGCGTCTTTGCAGTAGATAATCTTGGTCTTCGTTGGATGCAGTTCCAACTTACACACCTCAAACCGTTGTTTCAGCTCAGCGAGAAGTCGCTGGGCCTCTTGCTCTGTTCGACAGTGTATCAAACCGTCATCTGCATAACGACACCACTTTAACTTGGGATGGGTTCGACTCATCCAGGCGTCCACCACATAGTGCAGAAACAGATTGCTTAAAACAGGGCTGATTACACCCCCTTGCGGCGTTCCTTGGGTTCTTTCTACTAAAGTCCCATCCGGTAGCTGCATCGGGGCTTTTAACCACCGCTCGATATAAAGCAACACCCATTTATTGCTCGTATGTTTTCGGACCGCCTTCATCAGGAGCTCATGATCAATATTATCGAACAAACCCTTGATATCATACTCAATCACCCAGTTGTACCGCCAGCAACGCTGACGAGTCACACCAATGGCATCCAATGCCGACTTATTCGGCCTGTAACCATAGGAGTCAGGATGAAAGTGTGGCTCAACAGTCGGCTCAAACATCAATTTGACCACCATTTGCGCAATTCTGTCGGATACCGTAGGTATCCCCAGAATACGCTCACCTCCCTGCTTCTTCGGTATTGGCACAGCCCTTACCGCAGGCGGAAAGTAACTGCCTGACGATAATCGATTCCATATCCGGTATAGATTATCTTTCAAGTGCTTGTCAAAGTCAGAAAGTGACTGCCGATCTATACCAGCAGCCCCTTTATTGGCTTTAACCAGTTCATAAGCCTTTACCACCAGTGCTTTTGGTATGGCAAAGGGTTTTGTCTTACTCAAAATATCCTCCTCTTTCGAGTTGTATTTCGATTCAACGGCCTAAACGCAGCCCCTTCGCTCCATCCTCATTACAAGGACTTCATCACTACTACGAGCTGCTCCGCCCCAACGCCTTGCCTCGGTACTCTCATCCTCACAGTTTCGGCTGCTTGGATTTCTCCCTTTACATCAAGAACGCTGGTTCCCGCAGTTCCCTAGAGAAGCCCGAATCAGAATCACGCCATCTATATGCCGGACACCACCTACACCGTAATCAGGTAACCTGTAGACTTATCCCGGAAGATAGACTCGCTTCCGGTTTTTGGTGTCATTCTCTGGTTTACGACACGTCAACAATGGTTCAGGTTTATTCGTCTTTCTGATTCCTACCTGCCGAGTCTCGCTCGACGTTTCCTCAACGCTCACGACCACTGCTCTTTACAGCAGCCGCTTGAGGTGGTTTGAAGCCCGCTCCTGAAAGCTGACTCCGAAGGGCCTGCCTTCATCTTCCCTAGAGCTTATGCCCAAAGGTTTCAATTCATAGAATGTCCTCCTTTAGTGCCTGCGGCACACAATCTATCTTCCAATAGAATTGCTGGCCCTGAATCGTCACGGTGCCAAAATCATGCTCCTGATAAGGGTCATTGTCCTCATTAAACGTATCAAAACCTTGAACAGCGTAGATCAGGGCGTGCAGTTGCTTACTATCCAAAGATTGCACCCCTGGGGTCATTACCACTTGGCCGCCTAAAAAAGACCGCCGAAACGTGTCATTCAGGGCGGCAATGCGCTGGGAATCGGTTGCTGAGTTCATTTTAAAAATACCTTTCATTAAATGTCGATTTTCAAAAGGGAAGGTAGCGGCCTATCTGGCCGATAGGCCGCGGGCGGGGTGTTTACTCCATCCACTCCAAAATGAGCGCCCGCTGGGCCTGCTCAAAAGAGCCAGCAAAAAAGACACTGCTGTAAAAATTCACGTTCCAGTAGTCGCTGGCCGTATCGCTACCGTCATAGTTATAGGCGGCTACAATCGCCTCAACGCCTTTAATCAACGCTTGCCCTGCTTCTGTAAAGCGTGGCAGGTTTAAAGGATTCTCAGCGGGATGCTGATGGCAAAAGCGTACCCTGGCCTTTGGCAGTTGTTTGGCTTTGACCTGGGCCTTTAGTTCCGCCCGCACTCGCTTGGCAATCTCGGCCACATCCAGGCCGCGCTCATACTTGCTGCCATACTGAATCGAATAGTCAGGAAACGCTTTGAAAACGGGTGGTTGCTGGGCAATGCTAGGGGCTTGCTGGATGGGAAAAAGGATCACTTGGCTCATGGGTTCAACTCCTTAATTTTTAACTGCCGGTCAATTGGTGCCGACCTCCCTTCCTGGCGTACTATCGGGTGAGACGGGTCAAGGGCGGCGACGCGAGAAGCCGGGCGAAGCCTTTACCCTTGACCTGTCGAGGGCGAAGCCCTGGTAAAAGGAACTGTGAGCGATAAAATCCCGAAAAACAGTTGAGGATAGCCAAAAACTAATGCGGCTTATGCCATCTTGAAGGGCCCGTGCTGGGTCTACGGTAAATCCCATCACAAGCAAACCTCTCCTGATAATTTGCTGCTACTCCTTTTGCAGGCTTGCTAATACTAAAATTGAAGAAGTTTGGACGCCTACTATCAAGTCAGAGATGCTCCTGTTAGACGAGGCCGCTTTATTACCCTGTCTGGCAGCAGGGACTTACATTTCAGAAGATTGTGGATAACTACCCAGATAAATTATTACCGAAATACGCTAGCCTTATTTTACATATTGCGCTATTCTTAGCTTCAGAATAGTGATATTTTTATAGTGGTCCTTTTGGATGCTAGAGGGATTACCTTTGCCTCAAAATCCGTTCTATCCTAGATGGCAGCAGACCAACTTGCAGAGTGCTTTGACGACGCGACGCGTCATTTTGCTGACTGGAGCGCGCCAAACCGGGAAGTCTACCTTGGCAAAACGCGTTGCCGGGGCAGATACCGAATACCGAACCCTAGACGATGATTTACTGCTTAAAGCGGCCAGCGCTAATTATAAAACTTTTCTCAAACATACCGGGCGATGCCTGATTATTGACGAGATCCAGAAGGAGCCAGGCCTCATCCCCGCCATTAAAATGCAAGTGGATGAGGACGATCGACCGGGCCAGTTTATTCTGACCGGCTCTGCCAGCCTCAACGCCTTACCCAATGTCACCGAATCCCTAGCAGGACGGATTCGGACACTTCGTCTACGCCCATTGACTCAAGGCGAATTACTGGAACAACCCCCTAGATTTGTTCAAGGGGCCTTTGAAGAGGATTTTTTCAAGCCCGATAAGCAGTATGACCAAGACGCCATTGTGTCTTTGGCCTTTCAAGGGGGCTTTCCCGAAGCCGTTCGACTACCCCAACGCGCCCGGCCTGATTGGTATGGGGATTATCTAGATACACTCCTGGACAAGGATGTCCAATATATAACCCAAATCAAGCGCCGCCATGAAATGCGTCGGTTGGTTCAAGCGCTGGCCGCTTGGTCTAGCAAGCTGATGGATCTCTCTGCCATTGGTACTTCTCTGGAGCTGGCGAGGCCCACTTTGAGCAGCTACATCCATTTGCTAGAAGCCCTGTACCTCTTTGACCGATTACCGGCTTGGTCAAACAACGATTATGCCCGGATTGGCAAGCAGGATAAGCTTTTTATGAGTGATACCGGCCTTTTGGCAGCGACCTTGCGATGGAAAGAAGCGGAAAGTCGTTTTGCGGATGACCGTTTGGGTAAGCTCATCGAAACCTTCGTTTACACCCAACTTGCTTCGGAAGTTGACACCTTGGGACGGGATTATCAGCTTTATCACTACCGCGATCGGGATCGCCATGAAATAGATTTTTTAATTGAAGGGCAGAATGGGGCTATTTTGGCCATTGAAGTGAAAGCAGGGGCCAATCTCTCATCCCGACACTTTACCCACCTACGCTGGTTTCGAGAAAAGTATCAGCCAGCCCGTTTCGTGGGAATTGTGCTGCATACTGGGGAGCAAACTGTGGCCTTTGGAGAAAACTTATGGGCCGTTCCCATTGCTTGTCTATGGGCAGCATGAACTTTACATAAGGTAAAGCTTAGACTACCAAATCTTCCACCAAGGCTTGGTAACTTGACTTTCCAACACTTGTGCAAGTTGCTCAACCTTCTCCTCAAGAGAATTTTTCTCGAACTGTAATGTAGCAAGTTTCTCTTCAGTTGATTGCAAAAGCTCTTGTACTTGTTGTGAAAGTTGTGAGTTCTCAGATTCTAAAATCTCAATTCTGTTTTCAAAATCTCGGTACTTGACAAGTGCAGTTTGAACGCTCCGAAGCTGATTATTTAAGGCCTCGACCTCACCTACTGTTTTTAAAGCTTTTTCAGTCTTCACAAGTTCCACAAGAGAGGCATCAAGATACCACTTATCTGTTTTCTTTATCCGTCTACCTTCATCTCTAAACTCCTTGAGACGTCCTTTGTTCATGAGGTAAGAAACACCCTGCTGCGTTTTATTTGCCGCCTTGGCAAAGGCTTCCATATCCATCCATTGAATGGATTCATCTTCAGCTTGTGCAAGTTTTGAAAGAGATTGTGAGGTTAGTTCTTCTGTTTGTACAACTTGTTCTACTTCTTTCACAAGAATTACCTCTTGATCTAAATACTACTTGTACAATATGATTGTACAAATGGTGAAGACTTGTAACAACTACTTTTGCAACTGGAACAAGTGAAAAACAATTGTAGCAGATTAATATCCCTAATCCAATAAGAGATAGAGAGGCCCCTATATACAAAGGTTTTAAAGGAATAGTACAAGTTGTAAAAGTAACGCTCCAAGTTTAAAAAAACCAAAAATATCCCGTATTCAGGCGATACATTAATAAACATCTACTTGACCAGACGGAAAAGATCTCTATGATCGGATCTGCGAGATAAATGAACGAACTAAATGGAGGATAGAGAAAAAAACAACAAACAAAAAAGCCCCTGACTGCAATCAGAGACTTTTTCCAAATTTAGAGTTAGCTGACTAAGCTCACAATAAGATCTTACCGCCTTGCGATCGCGCGGTCAATACTTTTGTGGGCGCGAGCAAGGACGGAGATTTTAATGACTACTCGACTCACAACCGAGGCGTTTAATGATGCGCTGGAAAGTCAAGCTGGAATGCCAGCCAGCCCCAGCTTGGGCACAAAACGCGCGCGCTCGCCGGAAAGGAATCTAAGCACCAATGACCCCCTACTTCAGAGATCTACCGAAGTAGGAAAGAAGGGAAGTAGGGATTTTGAAGTTATTGCTTTACCCAAGCCGCTGCTTATTGAGTCCTATAAGCCTCAAAAATCAAAAATCCGCATTGATAATAGGGCTTTACAAAGTGATAGTGCTGCTTTATGGCAAGCTGCCCAGCCAGCCCTTCAACAGGCAATGAGTTCTGCTTCTTACCAGACCTGGATAACCTCGTGCCAAGCCATCTCCTTCGAGAATGACCGACTCACCCTTCTGGTTGAAAGCGATTTTAACCGGGAATTGATCCAAAAGCGCTACCGGAAAACCATTGAGCAAGCGCTTTTGATCCAAACGGGGCAAGCGTTAACACTGTGCTTACGGGTAGACGCTTCCGCTGCCGCAACCCTTCCGGCTACCACTCAGGCGGCCAGCGGATCATCCCAAAAGGCGGAAACCGCCCTTGCACCGGCAAAAAGTTCTTGGGCGGCGCATCAGAATCCAACCAATGACCCAGAAGTCGCTATTTTACTGGAGCGCTATGGGGATATGCGCGGCGTGATTTTGGACTGCAAGCTCTTTGAGAAGCCTTGTACGCCAATCGAGCAAGGCGGCTGGGGCATCAGCGTGGGGGCTATGATTACCGCAGGCAAACAACACACTTTGGCTCAAGTCCTTTGGGCCATTCGACAGACCGTGGCTTATCGCGGGGCCAATAACCGGGGCAAATTGTTTTACCACATCCTGCGCAAGGGTCTGGAAGCAAGCCGGAGGCCCTCGTAATGCTGCTGAATATCCCAAATAAAAAAGTGCTTTGGAAAGCCATCTTGGCCGAAGCGGAAGACTCCCTAGACCCTGGCCTGTTTTTTATGCTTCTGGATCAATGCTATATCGACTCCATCGATGACGGCATCGTCCTGATTGTGGCTCCAACTCGTAATATACAGCGACTCATTGAACAAAAGGCGATGCGAGCACTGACCCAAGCCATTCTGAAAAACGCCAAAAACCCGTTAAGCGTAAAAGTAACGGTGGGCAAAAAACAGTTATACCAAACCAAAAGTCGTTTTCAGCACTTGGCCAAGTCCCCGGATGTTCCCTATGAGGAAGAAGTGCATAACGTTCACTGCTTGTTAGGCGGAGATCGCGGTGAACTGGAAGCGGAGCTGGAGTTGGCCAAGCTGCATGGCCGTTACGGGGACATTATGGGCATCGTGGATAACCATCCCATGTTCAAGGAAGCCAGTAAACCTGTGGATCAAGGTGGTTGGGGTATCTTCCCACAATTGCTGACCAATGCATGCAAGGACTATGGCGTGGCTGCCGTTCTTAATGCGCTGGAGGCCGCTCAAAAGCCTAAAATACAGAATCCCCGCACCTTTTTCTTGAAACGCTTGGCTGCCGGGGATTTTGGGTATCGTCGCGCTAAAGGGGCTGACACGCTTGGGCTAGACAATCCCCTCTATCAAAAGCTGGAACGCCTCTCACCATCATGATTCCAAAGATAAAATCAATCCAGCATCGCTTTCTACTTCAATACCCCCCTTTAAAAAAACATATCCCCGGCATCTATAAACGCAAAGCGCTAGGAAGAAGACCGGGGCATACCCTATGATTATAGCAGTATTTTTATGAGAATCCAAGATGCTAATCAATTTGCTCTCTCAGCCCCGTCTTAAAGCCTATGGACTTGGGAAAAGCCCAGAGTCCCTCGTTTTTGCGAGATATAAATGGAATTTGGCCCTGTCCCAAGCGTTGTATCCTTCGCTTTCCCTTTTGGAAGTAGGTTTACGAAATCAAATGGATGCCGCTTTGACTCAGCTATACGGATTACACTGGCTTGAGAAAGAGGGCACCTATTGGATTAGAACACCTCGGATGATCAACCAAGGATTTCCTAATCCAGAGCAGGATGCCGTTTTAAAGGCAAAACAAAAGCTCCTCCGGGAAAACGGGCAATGGAGCCATCCAAAGCTTGTGGCTGAGTTGAACTTCGGTTTCTGGATCAGCCTTTTCAAGTCGCACTATCATCCGGTTATCTGGCAGCGTAAAGAAAAACCCATGAGAACCGTTTTCCAAGACAATCCGAAGTTGTCACCTAAGCAAGCTTACGCACAATTGGATCGGGTGCGGGTCATTCGGAACCGCATAGCGCATCAAGAGGCGATTTGGAACCGGCAGACCCTTTATGATGATTATCAAACCTTACTCGGTATTCTAGGGGACTTAGGGGCGCCTTTAAAATCAATGGCTGTTGAACTGGATACCTTTCCAAAAATCTGGGCCGTCAATCCTGGCTGAGAATGTTCAAAAAAAACTTGAGCTGCTAATGGAAAAGGACAGCTTTACCCCTTGCAATCACAATCTGAAAGATCTAATAATCAGTCATGATAGAGAGATAGGCTTATCCGGGGCTGAAAAGTGGAGCAGTAGGCGGGAGCCGCCTGCCATTCACGCAGGCTTCGGATTAGATTGGAAACTTGAATGCCGAAACTGGAGAAGAAATCCCTTCCAGTTGAACGCAAAGTGTTTGCGAAAAATTTAAAAGAAGCCCGGTTATTTGCAGGTTATACCTTGCAAACCCTTAGTGATAAAACGGGCATCACAGTTACCTATATCTCAGGGGTGGAACGACTCACCTATAACATCAGTCTGGATTCTATGACCAAGCTTTCTCATGCCGTTCAGGTCCCGCTCTATGCCCTACTGAACCCGAATTTTAATAAGTTTTGGGATCTCAACAATGTTCAGGAATGGTTGAGCTATAAAAATCTGATTGATCAAGCTAAGCCCGCATCGCTGGAGCGGCAATTGGTGGCAGAGAACGTCAAACGACTCCGCAAAGAAGCGGGCTATACCCAACAGGAAGTGGATGAACTGTCAGGCTATGCCACCACCTCTGAGCTGGAGCGCCAGCTCTGTAATATCACCTTAGATAAAATTTTGCCTCTGGCTCATCTGTTTGGAGTGCCGCTCTATACCATTTTCCAACTACCCCCGACAGAAAGCCCTTTGTTGTAAGCGCTATATATTTCCTGGCAGCAGCAATATTTTTTAACACATGCCTATATTGACAACCTTCAGGTCTTTGCTTAAAGTCTTTTGTAAATAAATTGGCAAAGCATAGAGTAGTTTCGTTTCTGTTTGGCGAGCTTTTTAAGCTGGGGAAATTTGGGTTGCTTCAGGATTTGGCATTGGAGAGCGCCTCAACTATAGAGGTACATAAACGTCAGAATGAGCGCATTTGGAAGCATATGCCGCCTTGTATGCAAGCCTGCTTTAGCGATCCAAGCATCATTGAAATTATGGTGAACCCAGATGGGAAACTCCTGGTAGACGACCTTCAATCCGGCATCCGCCAAATCGGGACTATAGATCGCTTCAACGCTGAATCGCTCATCAAGGTGGTAGCTTCCGTTATGGGTGCTTCCATCACTGAGGCCAGTCCCATTTTTGAAGGTGAGTTCAACGACGGCTCTCGGTTCTCTGCGGCCATTCCACCAGTAGTCAGCGCCCCCATTATCAGCATCCGGCGGCGGGCACTCCAAATCTTTTCCCTGGATGATTATGTAGCCCAAGGAGTCATGACCATTCAACAGCGGGCCATCGTCGCTCAGTGGGTACTCGAACGAAAGAATATTTTGGTGGTGGGTGGCACCTCATCCGGCAAAACCACCTTGATTAACGCAGTTATCGCCGAAATCGCCCAAGTGAGTCCCCAGCACCGGCTCATCGTGCTGGAAGATACGGTGGAATTGCAATGCCAAGCAGAAAACGTCATCCAGATGAAAAGCAGCCGAGAAGTGCCTCTGCAAGCCTTGGTTAAAACCACCTTACGCCATCGTCCAGATCGGATTCTAGTGGGTGAAGTCCGTGGGCCAGAAGCGTTTGATTTACTAACCGCTTGGTCCACGGGCCATCCTGGCGGGGTGGCTTCCCTTCATGCCAATAGCGCCCAAGGCGCATTTCTGCGCCTGGAGCAATTATTAGAAGTGGCCACACAGTCCCCCATGCGTTCGCTGATTGCGGAAGCCGTGGATGCCATTGTCTACATCGAAAAAACGGCGACTGGACGCCAAGTGAAAGAGTTACTCACGGTGGATGGCTATCACAACCATCAATATCAGACCCAAAGGATTGAGACAGAGTAAATAAGAGAAAATCAGAGAGGATAAGAGTATGAATGATAAAAAGCTGAAACATTTAACGCAGTGCATGCCCATGCTACTAGCAAGCGGGCTTATCACAGTCAGCATCCTGTTTCCCGAAGTCGCCCATGCCACAAGCCCAGGCGGTGCGGGACTGCCTTGGGAAGCCCCCATTGCAACCATAGTGAATAGCTTTTTAGGGCCGATTGCATTGGGCATGGTCTTGATTGGTATGGTCGGCGGCGTCTGGGGCTTTATGACCGGCGGAGAAATTAACGGGTTTGTCCGCTCAATGGTGGTGATGGTCTTGGCCGGTTCAGTGTTGGCTTCTGCTCGGCCCTTCGTTCAACAACTTTTCAATGTGGGCACTGGGTTGGGCTAATGATTGGATTGAACCAAACACCCTTCTCCCCAGCGCTCAATCGACCTCATTTGCTTTTGAGTGGCGAGCGCAAGCTCGTCATCCTGGTCATCGTCAGCGCTTTGATTGTGATCCTGTCTGACATTAGTCTAGTCAAAATCGGACTGGGCCTGCTGTTATGGCTGGTTTCTGTAGCGCTACTGCGTCGCATGGCCAAGCATGACCCAGATCTGAGCACCATTTATTTGCGCCGGGTGCGTTATCAAGCCTATTACCCGGCACAATCGCGGGCCAGTTACCCATCATAAGGAATCCGTATGCAGCCCACTGACTTGTTTAAGAGCAACCCACACGGCCTGGATCATTTTTTGAACGCGCTGGCGCGGGTAGCCAATGCGGTCATTCTGAATAAGGATGGCTCCCTGACCACGGCTTGCGAAATAAAAGGTCAGGATATTGCGGCCATGACACCTAACAACCGGAATTATGCCGCTAATATTCTCAATAATGCCATCACCAGCCATTTTTCCGGCGGCTGGATGACCAGCCATGAAGTAGTTAGAAAGCCTGCGGCCAGCTATCCTGATCTCAACAACTCCCATTTTCAGGAACCGATTACACGCCTCATTGAGCAAGAGCGTCGCCAGCACTTTGAGGCAGTTGGCAATCACTTTGAGTCCACCAACATCCTGGTCATCACCTACCATCCACCGGCCTTGGATAACGCCAAACTCAACAACATTTTTTACAAGAACAAGCAGGAAAAGCTCAACACCTCACTAGAGGCCAACATCGCCTACTTTGAGCGCACCCTGGAAAGTTTTATCGATGCCGTCAGCAGCGTTCTTTCTGTGCGCCGCATGGAAAGCTATGAAATCATCGACTCACACGGCTTGCTCCATCTGCGGGATGACCTGATCAACTTCCTGAATTTCAGTATCAGCGGGGAATATCATCCCATTAATTTGCCGCACTGCCCCATGTATCTGGATCAAATGTTGGGGCAAGAATTGTTTGTAGGCGATGTCCTGAAGGTGGGGGACACCTTTATGGCTTGTGTCAGCCTGACCGGGCAACCCAACGCTTCCTACCCCAATATTCTGGAAGCCTTGAATCATTTGCCAATGACTTACCGTTGGGTCACGCGCATGATTTACCTCGACAGCCATGAAGCCATTGGCACCCTGAAAAAGCTGGGTATGCAAATTGAGCAGCAGATCAAGAGTCCACTGCGGCAAATTTTTAAGCTGGGTGGCGGCATGATCAATAAAAATGCCCTGGAATTGACATTGGATGTGCAAGAGGTCATGGCGGACGTTCATAGCGGGCGGATGGCCTTTGGCTACTGCACCCAAACCATCGTCCTAATGGGGTCAGACAGGGCCACGGTCTTGGAAAACGCTCGGCTGGCCACTCGTGAAATCAAACGGTTGGGCTTTAACAGTCGGTTAGAAGGCATCAACTGCTTGGAAGCATGGCTGGGGACTCTACCGGGTCACAAAATTCACAACGTGCGCCGCACACTGATTCATTCCACGCACCTGGCTAACATGGTGCCCATCACCAATATCTGGGCAGGACATAAGTTTTGCCCCAACCCGCTGAACCCACCTGATCTACCACCCTTGATGCACACGGTCACCACAGGCTCCACCCCCTTTCGCTTCAACCTGCATGTGGAAGACTTGGGCCATACGCTGATTCTGGGGCCAACCGGGGCGGGAAAATCGGTTTTGCTGGCCACTCTGGCTGCTCAATTTCAGCGGTATCCCAATGCCACTATTACGGCCTTTGACAAGGGCCGTTCCATGTGGACCCTAGCGGAAGCTTGTGGCGGCCAACATTATGACATTGGCGGTGACTACCAAACCCTGGCTTTTGCTCCCCTGGCTGAAATCGATTCGGATTCCGACATGATTTGGGCGCAGGAATGGATTCAAAGTCTGTATGAAATCAGTACCGGCAAAAAGCCAACCGCAGAACAAAAAAGCGAAATCCACCGCGCCATGCAATTATTGCGGGAAACCCAAGCCCCCCATGAGCGCACCTTAACCGATTATCTGATGACACTACAAAAAACCGGCCCTGGGGATGACCTGAAGCTGGCCTTGGAAAGCTATACCTTACGAGGGCCATACGGTGAATTGCTGGATGCACGGGAAGATGGGCTGAAATCGAGCGCTTTTACGGTCTTTGAGATTGAAGAACTAATGGGCATGAAAGAACCCATTGCCATCCCTGTGCTGCTTTACCTGTTCCGACGCTTTGAAAAATCCCTAAAAGGACAACCGGCACTATTGCTCCTGGATGAAGCTTGGATCATGCTGGGTCATCCGGTATTCCGCGAGAAAATCCGGCATTGGCTCAAGGAACTGAGAAAGAAAAACTGTGCCGTGGTCATGGCCACCCAAAGCCTTTCGGATGCCGTGCAATCCAAAATTTATGATGTATTGATCGAAAGCTGCCCCACCAAAATTCTGCTGCCCAATGAAGAGGCGGATAAGACTGGCACCTCTGAGCATCCAGGCCCACGGGATCTCTATGCCATGATGGGCTTGAACGATACAGAAATCGGCATCCTGAAAACGGCCATCAAAAAGCGGCAGTATTATTTTGTTTCCCCAGAAGGAAAACGCTTGTTTGACTTGGGTTTGGGGCCAGTTGCCTTATCGTTTGTGGCGGTTTCTGATAAAGAAAAGCTGGCCCACCTGCGTCAGCTCAAAGCATCGCATGGTCAACAATGGCCTTATGTCTGGCTAAAAGAGAGAGGAGTGGACTATGAAACGCTGGCTGGTTAGTGCTGCCGCCTTATCGATGATTTTATTGGCCGCTGGTAAGCATCCGGCCCCATCCTATAGCGCTGGGGCTATGTACTGCGTCAACTGCGGCACAGAATACACGCAATTGGCCAACAAGCTCAGCATGGCCAAGCAGTTGGCCAATCAGGCCGTACAGATTAAAAACCAGGTTGAGCAGTATCAGAATATGCTGCAAAACACCGTGGGCGTCAAAAATCAGGTCTGGGGCAATGGCGCAGGCCAACTGCAACGCTTGTCCCATCTCTTACAACAAAGCAAAGCCCTGGCCTATTCCGCCGGGAACCTGGACGCTCAATTTGCCAAGCGGTATCAAGGCTATCAAGGATACGCAGCCTCTAAAAATCTGGATTGGCGCAGTAAATACAATCAATGGTCACAAGAATCTAGCGATAACGCGCTGTATGCCTTAAAAGCAGCCAATCTACAGAACGCTGGCCTCCAAGATGAGCATGCCCTGATGCAGCGCCTACAAGCCATGAGCCAAAGCAGCGAGGGGCGCATGCAAGCTGCTCAAATCGCCAATATGATGGCCGCGCAACAGGTTGAGCAAATCCAAAAGCTCCGCCAATTAATGATGAGCCAATTGGCTATGCAAGCCAACTACTACCAGTTGCAACAGGATCGCGAAGATGCCGCTGAAGCGGCTCACCAGCAGTTTGTCAATGTGCAACGAGTTCCAAACAACAACGGTAAAAGGTTTTAAAGGAAATCATGATGGAAATGCTGAATCAAGCCTACTCTTTTAAGTTATGGGTCTTAATCCTATCTCTGGGCGCAACTACACTGCTTTCAAGCTGGGTTACTTACCAAGTGGCTCACCTGCCAACCTCACCACAACCCATTTGCCAAGCGCAACAGCTTGTTTGCCCCCCTTGCATTGCAAAGCCAGCCCATAACGACAGCGCAATTTTTCACAATACCCACCGCGTTCCAAATAACAACGGTAAGAGATTTTAGGGCAAAACCCGTATGCAAACTTTCAAAAATATCATTTATTCAAAGTGGATGTGGCTAATAGTCCTTCTGATACCGCTGATTAGCGGCAATTTGGCTTTTGCCCAAACTACTAACGACAATTTCATCGACCCTATATTATCGCAGTACGCTAGCAATAGCAGCGCCTGGGAAGCACCTCTGCGTGGATTTGCAACAAAAGTTTTTTGGCTGCTGGTGCTGATCGATTTTGCATGGGGCGGCATTGAATTACTCATGAATAAGGGCGACTTAGGCGATTGGATGCTGAACCTGGCCAAGCAATTAATCGTCATTGGTTTTTTCTTTGCCCTAATCACTTACTCCTCTGATTGGGCCAGCGCCATTATCCAAAGTTTTCGCCTGGCCGGAGACGCCGCCAATAGCATTGGTGGATCAGGGTTGGGGCCAACAGATATTTTTGACACTGGGATAAACATTGTCACCACCATTTTGAAATCCATGCGGCTGGATCGCCTCACAGACAGCATTGCCTTGGCTTTTGGGGCGGTTATCATGCTGATTAGCTTTGCCCTGATTGCCGCTTTACAAGTGGTCGTTCTGGTAGAAAGTTATATTTTTACCTATGCGGGCATCATTTTCCTAGGGTTTGGAGGCAGTCGCTTTACGCGCACCGTTGCCCAACGCTTCCTGTTCGGTATTGTGGCCGTAGGTGCCAAACTATTCGTTATTCACCTCATCGTCGGGCTTGCCGTGGTAATGGTGCATCAATGGGACGCACAAGTGGACGCCAGTCAAGGCTTTATCGATTTGGGGATGGTCATGCGGATTGCCGGTGGCTCCGTTGTCTTTTTAGCTTTGGCCAAAATGATCCCCGAAATGGTTCAAGGGATGCTCAATGGTGCTTCTTACTCTTCTGGGGCGGCCATGCTGCAATCTTCCATGGCAGGAATGCACGTGGGCATGGGCATGCTGAATGCTGCTGGCGCAACGGCCACGGGTGGCTTAAGCGCCGGGGCTGGATTGATGGGCTTTAAAGGGGCCGCCAGTAGCCTGGGCAATGCGTCAAGCAATATGGCTAATGCCGCTGGCAACCACGCCAGCGACGCTTTCTCGCAAGGGATGGGGATAACGCCTGGCAGTTTCAATCAATATATGCCGGGGCCTGCCACCAGTGCCCCGCCAGGTAATTTTTCTATGCGCCAGGAGAAAAATTCAGTCAATCTCAAAGATAAAGAACTTACAGGCAATGCCATTGGAGGGGAGAATTAATGGCCACTCGACAAAACAACACAGAAGCCGTGATGACCATGCACAAACTGGCCAAGCGCCAATGGCAGGAGGAATACGGCGGTTTTATTCACCAAAAAGAAGTTTGGCAGAAAACGGCGCTCATTAGCTTGAGCCTGAATATTGTGGCTGTGCTGGGCGTGATTTACATTGGGGCGCAAAACAAGCTGGTGCCTTATGTCATAGAAGTAGATAAGCTGGGCCGCACGGCGTCTGTCCAACGCGCCGATATTCCAGCCGCGCCCAATGCCGCTGTCATCAAATCGCAACTGGCTCAGTGGGTGGAAAATGCCCGCAGTGTGTATCTGGATGTTCCTGCTCAAAAGCGGGCGGTTCAGGAAACCTATGCGTTCATCAATAAGAATGGCCCGGCCTTTGCCACCATCAACGACTACTTTACCCAGCATGAACCCTTTAAACGGGCGCAAGAAGAATCGGTCAGTGTCCAGGTGAATTCCGTGCAACCCATCAGTGAGAAGACTTGGCGCTTAGAATGGGAAGAAACGCATCGGAGCCGAGATGGCCGGGTGGGTATCGTAGAAAATCAGCAAGCCACAGTGACCTTGGCCATCAGCCCACCCACGGATGAGGCAACCATAATGCTGAACCCACTGGGCGTCTATATCGATTCGTTTAACTGGTCACAAAGACTTTAAGCAAAAGGATTTACCCCATGAAAAAATTAAATCTCATGGCACTTGCGGCCATCCTGCCCTTATCCGGCTTTGTGCAAGCTAACGCCCAGCAAGTTCCGGCCATTGATTATAGCAATGTCAGCTATATGCCTGGCTCTTACGCACCCATTCCAGTGGCCAAAACGTATTTCAACTACCAACCCAAACCACAACCGGCCTTTCAAGCCACGCCAGAATCCATTGCCCCCATTACCCAAATGCCTGATGCTCCCAACCGCCCGGAAATGGTTCCTGTGGTGGGTGAAGATGGGTCGTTCACCTTTACCTTTGGGGCCAATCTGCCTTCTGTGATTTGCGCCCCTCTGCATGTCTGTGACGTGCGGCTGCAACCCGGTGAGGTCATTCAGCAGTTGGAAGTGGGCGATCCCGTGCGCTGGTCAGTCAAAGTGGGCCGCAGCTTGTCTGACAATGTAGAAACCCCGCACCTGATTATCAAGCCCTCAGCCACCAGTATCGTCAGCAATTTGATTGCCATTACCGATAAACGCACCTATAACCTGCAATTGCTCAGCAAGCGGGAACGCGCCTGGATGCCCAAAGTGGCATTCGTCTATCCCGAAGATGCCGAAAAATCCTGGCAAGCCTATTTTGAAGCCCATCCAAGCAGACCATCGGCAACTTATGCCGCCAATCTTGCCCCCAGTACCAGCACCCGCGCATTGGATTTCAATTACCATCTCAAAGGCGATAAGCCCGTTTGGCGTCCTTTACGGGTGTATACCGATCAGGCCAAAACCTATATTCAACTGCCCGCCGCCGCTAAAAACGATGAGATTCCGGTTCTGGTGCTGCTGGGGCCAGGCAAAACGGAGCAATTGGTCAATTACCGGATGGATGGGGATCAATTCATCGTGGACAAAGTGATCCAACGGGCCACCCTGATTAGCGGTGTGGGCCGCAATCAAGAGCGCGTGGACATTGTTCGGGAGGGCAGCTAAATGATCCGCCTTCTAACTGCTTTCGTTTGCCTGGCTTTGCTCATGACACTCAACAGTGAAGCCGCTACGCCCCTTGCAAAACGGAGGTCTTCCCACCACACCAGCAATCACCGCAAACCAGCTCAGAAAACCCAACCACCCTTTTCCTTTATTCCCGCTAAACAGCCGCTGGAAAGTATTGTTCGGCTACAACAACCTCTAACAGGCCGTATTGTGCAACAACAAAGCCCACCGGCAACCTTTCAAACCACCCTGCCCATCGCTCCTATTGACCCAGCGCCATCAGCACCAGAAAACTTTACACCCGTTCAAATTAAGCCAGCATCTCATTCCGTGCAGGTCAATTTCACATCGCGTAAAGGGCTTTGGAAGCGTGTTGCAACCTTATTTTCAGAAACGAAAGGCGCTTTGCCAGCTCTACGGCCTGAAGTCCTCACTTCTGGCTCCTCCTGGGTTGATCCCTTCCCCGCCGTGGAGTCCACTCAATTGGCTGAGGCGGTGGCCCAGCTCATTCAAGGGCATTTGCCCAATCAGCAACGCAGCCTTGCTTTCGCCCAGCCGCCCCAAAGCCAATCCGGTAATTCCTTCAGTGCCGCTTTGGAACACACCTTACAGCAAGCAGGCTATACCATTGCTGGCCCACACTCTTTAGTGGCCAATGCCCATCAAATTCGTTACCGAGTGACCCCATTAAACCAAGGGGTTTTAATCCGGGTTCGCATTGATGATACTGAACTGTCCCGGTTGTATGAGCGGACGTATACCGGCGCGTTGGCCGCCGCGTCCCCGCTTACCCGCCTATCCAAAGGAGCGCCATAAATGAGTGACTATCAGCCGGGAGACACGCCAGAGTCGCCCCACTTAGTTGGAAATGAGCCGGATGAATTTACGGAGAACGCCAATCCCTCGTTTGCTTTGGGAGAACAATTGCGGAAATGGCCCGTATTGGCTTTTGGCGGTGTATTTCTGTTTGCCCTTGTCTTGGGTTTGAGCTGCTATCTAATCCCCAAACCCTCAATGGCCAAAAGCCCCATGCTAAATAATCCCAACGTGCCTTCGGCGGGTTCCGCATCTGAAGTCATGGCCAAAGCCCCGGATACGGTTTTCGTCAAAGAATCTGCGCTTACCCTGCCGCCCCAAGAAGATTCCCTGCTGCCGGGCAGTACCTCTACCGCCAATGGCACCATGAATCCCAATGCCGCTATGCCACCGCCTACCAATGCTTATGCTCCGCCGCCCATAGATTATGAACGCCAGGCGCAAATCCAGATGGAGATGCAGCGGGAACAGGAAGCGGACCAACGTCGGGCAGAACAACGGGAGGAACTCAAAAAAGCGATGGAAGCCGATTCCACCGTTTATTCCGCCCTGCCCTTGAAATCCGGCACGAATGCTCAGACAGCCAGTGCAATTCCAGCCAACAATGAGCAAACGTTGGATGGGATAGAAACACCCAACACCATTCAAGGCAGACTAAGCACCTTGGAAGGTTCCAATTATCTGGCCCATACCAGGATGCCTGCCATTTCACCTTATGAAATTAAAGCCGGTACCGTGATTCCCAGCATTATGATCAGTGGCATTAACAGCGAACTGCCCGGCCAGATTGTGGCCCAAGTCGGCCAAAACGTCTACGATTCCGCCACGGGACGGTATTTATTGGTTCCTCAAGGGGCCAAACTGGTAGGCACTTACGATCACGCCGTGAATCAAGGACAAAAAAGGGTCTTGATTGCCTGGAACCGAATTATTTACCCCGATTCTTCTTCCTTAAACCTGGAAACAATGGCCGGTCAAGATCAAAGCGGCTATGCCGGGTTCAAAGACAAAACCAATAATCATACTGCCTCCATTTTTAAACAGGCCCTGCTTTTATCGGCCATCACCGCAGGTGTCCAGCTCTCCCAACCCCGCGCGCAACAAGGGGACTATTCTTATTCTAGCCAGCAAATGATCGCGGGTTCCTTGGGTATGCAGCTCAATCAATTGGGAATCTCCACCTATCAGGGCAGGGCCAACATGGCCCCCACCATTACCATTCGCCCCGGCTATCGCTTTAATGTGATGGTCAGCAAAGATATGGTCTTACCGCCCTGGGGCGAGGGGAACGCAAACGCATACCAGCGAACCGTCTTGCAAACCCTCTCCCGGAGATAACGCGCTATGCTGCCTTCTCTTGAACTGATGCACCACTGCGCCCCTACCGTGGCACCTGAAACCATTGCCGCCATTATCCGGGTAGAATCGGGCGGCAATCCCTATGCGCTGGGTATTAATGGCCCTATTGCAAAGCGTCCCCGGCCCCAAAACGCCACTGAAGCCGCTCAATTGGCACGTTACTATATCGGCTTAGGCTACAGCGTGGATTTGGGCCTGATGCAAATCAATAGCCAGAATCTCAAAGGCTTGGGGCTTACGTTGGAGCAAGTCTTGGAACCTTGCCACAACCTGGCCGCAGGAAGCCGTATTTTGAGCCGAGGCTATGCGGGCGCGGTCAAACGGTATGGACACGGACAAGATGCTCTGCGCGCCGCTTTGTCTGCCTACAATACCGGCAATTACGAGCGGGGCTTTCACAACGGGTATGTGGCCAAATACTATGGCAAAAAAGGACTACAAGTGACTGTGCAGGCCTCAATCCCGCAACGGCCAGCGCATATCCTAGCCGCAGCCAAACCCAAATCCGAAAAGCCGTCCCTTCCGGTTGATCCCCTAAAAGGGCCACCGGATATTTATACGGCGGATTCAACCGTGTATTCCATCTGGACATCAGGCCAAGGAACCGAGCAATAACAGGCCCGCAGGTCAAAACAACGCAGCAAAGGAGCCAATTTTCATGACGGACAGCCGACGAGAAAAAGAACTGGATCTGAGAGAACCGGAGCAATTGCCCGTAATTAGCCAAAGCCTGGAGGATTGGGGCCAGCCTGGGGTGATGGTGGAAGTAGATTTGGAAACGGCTGAAACCATGGGAGCCTTTGTTGAGGATGCTCTTTCCTCAGAAGATGCCTGGGAATCGAGTTTTGATAGCATTCAAACCCAAGGGGAACGCCATGAATAACCATGAATACGTGGATCAGGTGGCCAGTCGCATCATTGAGCAGCTTAAAACCGGCACCGCTCCCTGGATCAAACCCTGGGAACCCGGCCAGCGCAGCATGCCCTATAATCCCACCACCGGCAATGATTACAAGGGAATGAATGCCCTCTGGCTGATGAGCCAAGCGGACAACCGTGGCTATCAGGATTCCAGATGGATGACCTTCAAACAGGCCAGTCAAGTCGATGCCCGGATTAACAAAGGCGAAAAAGGCACAACCATCCAGTATTGGCAATGGGATAAACAAGTGCCCGCCACCGACGCGGAGGGGAAGCCACTCAAAGACCCGGACGGCAAGCCTGTTTTGGCAACCGTTCGTCTGCAAGTGCCTCGCTGCTTTAACGCTACTGTCTTTAATGCTTCGCAAATGAGCGGCATAGAACCTGAAACCCGTTCGGCCTTGCCCGCTTGGGAACGGCATGAACAGGCAGAACGCATTTTGTCGCAATCTGAGGCCGATATTCAGTTCCAAGCTGGCAACCGGGCCTTTTATCAACCCAGAACGGATCGGATTGTATTGCCGGAACGGGGTCAATTCCCAACGGCAGATAATTTTTATGCCACCGCCTTGCACGAATTGGGCCATTGGACAGGGCATGAATCCCGATTAAACCGGGATTTAGTTCATCCGTTTGGCTCTGATGGCTATGCCAAGGAAGAACTCCGGGCTGAGATCAGTTCCCTCATGCTGGGCGACCGCTTGAGTATTGGGCATGATCCCTCACAACATGTGGCCTACATTGGCTCCTGGATCAAAGCCCTGGAAGAAGATCCCTATGAAATTTTCCGGGCAGCGTCAGACGCCGAGAAAATTCAACGGTTTGTTCTGTCGTTCACTCAGGAGCAAGGCCAGACGCATGAAATGGCTGGCCGACCGGATGAATCGGTCAATAGAGGGGGAACGATAGACATGCCAAAAATCCCACAAACAATGGCCTCCGAACGGGTTTATCTAGCAGTGCCCTATTCTGAAAAGGAGGAAGCCAAAAAGCATGGCGCTCAATATGACCGGCAAGCCAAGTGTTGGTACGCACCTTCGGGGCTTGATCTAGAACCCCTGAGTCGTTGGCAAGTTGAACCCAAACAAAATCAATCAGATCAGATAGAGCCGGTAGAAGCCTTCGCCAATGCCTTACAGGCGGCGGGATTGATTATGGATAGCGGCCCCATCATGAATGGCAAACTATACCGGGTGAAAGTGCAAGGGGATACCCAGCAGCAAAAAAGCGGAGCCTATGCGGGATTTCTGGATGGTTATCCAGCAGGCTTTATCCAGAATTATAAAACCGGCCAGAAAACCAATTGGAAATATGAGAATACAGTCACGACCCTTACCGAGGCGGACAAAGCCCGACTCGCAGCCGAAGCGGCCCAAAAACAAGCGCTAAGAGAGCTAGAGACAAACCGTAGGCAAGCCCAAACCGCAGACCAGGTGCGTGAACTATGGAATACGCTAAACCCAGCGGATCAACATCCCTATTTGAGCAGCAAAGGGGTGGCCGCCCATGGACTACGCTTGAACACGCAAGGGGCACTGGCGCTTTCCAAGCCGGACGGAACAAGCCACCACTGGAGTAGCCAGGGTCAAATGCTAATTCCCGTTCAAGATACTGAGGGCGTCTTGTGGAGCGCTCAATCTATTGACGCACAGGGGCAGAAAAGCTTTCCTTTTGGCGGGAAGCTGCAAGGCTGTTTCCATACCCTTGGCCAGTTCAATGGCTCAGATAAAATCCTGATTACTGAGGGTTATGCCACCGGGTCTACCCTCCATGAGGTTTCAGGCCTGCCCGTGGCCGTGGCCTTCAATGCTGGGAACCTGGCTCCGGTCGCCCAAGCCCTTAAAGCCAAGCACCCAGAAAAAATGTTGTTTCTAGCGGGCGATAACGATCATCACAAGCCCAAAGAGCAAAACGTTGGCCTCCAGAAGGCCCAGGAAGCGGCTCAACTGGTGAAAGGCAATGTGTTGCTTCCCCAGTTTGAGAAAGGCGCTTGTGGCACCGACTGGAACGATCTTTGTGTGGCCAAAGGGAAAGATGAGGTTCTAAGCCAAATTCAAAGTGGTTTGAAGGCCAGTGAAACCAAACTCCTGGCGGATCAGCTAACGAGCAATCAAAAACAGCCTTTGAGAGAAGCCAACCAGGAACTCAGCAAACAATTGGTGAAAGCAGCTAATAGAGGTTTGACGCGATGAAATAAAGGAAACCGCAATTTAACAGTGCCACAACATTGAAAAACCCCAACGTTGTCTCCCAAACGCGTAAGGTTGGGAACGGTTAGATTAGGGGTCTGCATTTTTTCAGCAGAGATTTGCAATCTCCTGAGCAAGTTCAGCCAGTGAAATCACCTCTATTCCGCTTCCCTTAGGATAGCGTTCCTGGCCAGAATAGACCGCAAAACTCTTTTGAGGCTGAAGATCTTCCACCGCCACATGAAAACCGTGTTCCAACTTGGGTGCATAGCCCCGTTTGATCTCAATAGCCCAGGTTTGATTTCCAGGTAATTCTAGTACCAAATCAATTTCTACACCGGTTGCTGTCCGGTAAAAACTGGCCTGACACCGACTAGAAGCATAACAGAGCAGTGTTTCAATCACATGCCCTTCCCAGCTCATACCAACAATCGGATGCCCTAAAAGTTGTTCCTGAGTGTCAATTAGGAGCAACGCATGCAACAGTCCACTATCCCGAACGTAGATTTTAGGCGATTTAACCAACCGCTTTTTGACATTGACATGATGAGGCGGTAATCGCCGCACCATCAATAAGTCCACCATCAGATCCAGGTACTTGGCCACCGTCTTGCCGTCTACAGCCAAGCTTTTTGCCAGTTGCGCAGCATTCAGGAGAGTTCCTTGACTATGTGCTAGCATTGTCCAGAAACGACGAAGGGTTTCGGCTGGAATTCTAGGGCCAAGCTGCGGTATATCTCGCTCCAGATAAGTGGAAATGAAATTTTCACGCCATTTTACGCTCTGAGCATCGCTACTGGCCAGTAAGCTTCGTGGGAATCCACCGCGCACCCAAAGGGTTTCATTTTCTGCTTGGCCAACTTCAAGCATCTGTATAGGATACAGCTCTAGGTAAGCGATGCGTCCAGCCAATGTCTCGCTGGATTGCCGCAACAAGTCGATAGAGGCAGATCCCAGCAATAGAAAGTGGCCTGCTGGTTCACCCGCCAAGATTCGTTCATCAATCAGACCACGAAGAACTTGAAATAGTTCAGGCTTTCTCTGGATTTCATCCAAGATTACCAGCCTGCCTTGCCGAGAAACCAAATATCCCCGTGCATCTTCCAGCTTTTGCAAATCAGCCGGGTTTTCCAGGTCAAGATAGTCTGCTCCAGCCCCTATGTACCGAGCCAAGGTCGTTTTACCCACCTGCCGGGGGCCAAGCAAAGCCACAGCAGGGAAATGAGCCAATTGCTCTTTTAGTTCCACTTCAAGAAATCGAGTAATCATCCTTGTAATTATGGATCAATCGTCCAGAAATACAACCCTTTTAAAGACTGCTATACAGTAGAACTATCAAACCGTTGATTAATGGCATCAAAAAGTTTTTCCGCAACGGTTAAAACCTCTTCTGGATAATCTTTGGGAGTCTGTAAAGACCATGCAATGGACAAACGCCGTGCAACTTCAGGTTTCCAACCATCAGGCAAAACAATTGAGTGTCGTTCACACGCAGCTTTGATCTGATCAGGTAAACTGCCCTTTGTTCTATCATCTTTATTAAGTGTAACTTTATTATCTAAAAGAGAACTTAGCTCTTGCAAAATCAGCGCTTCGCCAAGAATATCCTCTATCTCACAGTCATCTTTTCCTAAAACATCAGGTAACATTAGGATTGAACTTTCTTGTCCTGCATACAGCTCTTTATAAAGCGCATTTCGACGCGCTCTACCAGCTTCGTCACCGTCCAGTAGAACTATAGGACGGACATTTTGGCCTAAGAAAAGTGATGCAATGTTACCTACATTTTTCGTTCCACCACATGGCGTGATGTAAACATCATCTGGCAAACCGCGCCGCCCGGCGGCATGACACATCATGTTCAAGCTGATAAGGTACATAAAATCGGACATACCCTCAACAAGCACATTTTTCTTATGTTGAAATAACCCCTTCACCATCGCATAACCAGCAGCTGCCTGGAGTGGGAAAATTGTTTCCCTATCCTTGGGCCAGGTACTTTCATTGCTAATATGACTATGCCCTGATTCGTCCTCAGTTACCGGACGCACCCGGTGAATATGCTCGCCATCAATTAAAAATGGAGAGTGCGTAGAATAAATCAATGGATTGGTATCAGAGAGACGTTCAAAGAAAAAAATCAACTCTTGCTGCGCTGTTGGATGTAAGTTGAGTCCAGGTTCATCTAACAACAAGATAGAATGTAAGTGGCCCTCTTCAGATTCAACCAAAAACACCAGATAAAAAGAGAAAAACCATTGGAAGCCCTTACTACGGGACTCAAGTTCAATTTCCACCCCAGGACGCTTATCGTCTGCAATCCAAATCCTAAAATAGTCGCCATCGGCATCATAGCGGATTTGATGCCTGCGTTGACCATACCATTCATTGAACCGCTGAGTAATATCAAGCGAGCCAGAATTCAACTTGATTGCGCGGCGTTCCTTACGTTCCTGATCGCTTGCAATCATTTCCGATGTTACTGTCTGACCTGACAGGCGTGCGCTAGCCGCCTGCTCTGTCCCAAGATCCGCAATTTCCTTTGCGGTCAGCCCCACGTGCTTAAACATAGCATTCACCGTTCTCACTTTTGGGTCATGGGGGGAGCGAGACAGTAAATCTAAGAAGTGCGGTAAGTATACGGCACTATCCAGAATGCCATAATTTTCAAAATAAATTAAAACAGGCAATTCCGGTTCAATTAACTCGTACAATTGATCGGTAATTAGCTCGTCCTCAGCCAATTTTAAAGTCTCTGAAACCGTTTCTAACAATTGCTCTACAATATCAGCGGTATCTGGATCGGATTTTGCATTTGCCTCATCACGAATTTTTTTAATCGCTGCAATACCTGTTTTGGTTTGAAGGTCATTAATATGTTTTAAGGCATCTAAAGACTGCTGAACCCATGCTGTAAGAGCTGTTCTTTTCGCGACAGCGTTGGTTTCATCACCATCCGCAGTTGTGAGGCGACGGGCGGATTTTGCAAATTCAGACAAAGCATTTTGCAAATCAATTGATCCAACCATTGGATCCAGAATTTCAGGCGTATACTCCATAGACAAGCTACCATCATAAAAGCGGGTGCATATGAGGCTATTTGGAATAACAGTTAGAACTCATACGGTAACTTTTTGAAGGCAGAGCATGGCACAGCCAAGCTGCCAGAAGGCTTCCCAGTTCTGCCAGTGATACTCGTAGCGGATTTCAAGCTTTCTAAATTTGCCCAGCCAGGCAAAGCAACGTTCAATG